>JAEZLU010000219.1 GCA_023415075.1 Bacillota bacterium | reverse complement strand
TCGGCGCCGGTGCCCATAGCAATGCCGATATCGGCGGCCGCCAGGGCCGGAGCGTCGTTGATGCCGTCGCCGACCATGGCGACAATGTGGCCGGCGCGCCGCAGGCGCTCGACCTGCTCGGCCTTGTTCTCCGGCAGGACTTCGGCCATGATGTTGGTAATGCCGACCTGCCGGCCGATAGCCTCGGCGGTGCGGCGGTTGTCGCCGGTAATCAGCCAGATTTCCAGGCCCATGCCCCGGAGGGTGGCAATGGCTTCGGCCGAGTGTTCCTTGACGGTGTCGGCTACCGCCAAGAGGGCAGCGAGCAGGCCGTCAGCGGCCGCGAAGATGACGGTTTTGCCAGCGGCCTCGAGTTCCTCGGCCCGGGCCAGGCCGCTGTCCAGGGCGATCCCTCGGTCGGCCATGAGACGGCGGGTGCCGATGACCAGTCGACGACCATCTACGGTGGCCTCGATACCCGCTCCCGGCAGGGCGGCAAAATCGCCGCCAGCCGTGGCAACTGTAAGGCCGCGGTCGGCGACGCCGCGGACAATGGCGGCGGCCAGCGGGTGCTCGGAAGTTTTTTCGGCGGCGGCCACCAGGGGCAGGAGGTCCTCTTGCCGCCAGCCGGCGGTGACGATTACGTCGGTAAGGGTGGGTTCGCCTTTGGTTACCGTGCCGGTTTTGTCGAGGATGACGGCAGTCAGTTTGTGGGTTTTTTCCAGGTGTTCGCCGCCTTTGAAGAGGATGCCGGCCTCGGCGCCCCGGCCAGTGCCGACCATGATGGCAGTGGGGGTAGCCAGGCCGAGGGCGCAGGGGCAGGCGATGACCAGGACGGCGGTGGCGGCCAGGATGGCCCTAGTGCCATTACCGGCGTCCAGGTAGAGGAACCAGAGGGCAAAGGTGATGAAAGCGACAGCGATGACGACCGGCACGAAGTAGCCGGCGATAACATCGGCGATCCGCTGGATGGGCGCCTTGGAGCCCTGGGCGTCTTCGACAACTTTGATTATCTGGGCCAGGGCGGTATCCTGGCCGACTTTGTTGGCCTCGAAGCGGAAGCTGCCGTTTTTGTTGAGGGTGGCACCGTAGACCTTGTCGCCGGCCTTTTTGTCGACAGGCAGACTTTCGCCTGTAAGCATGGCTTCGTCGACCGCCGATTCGCCGCTGACGACGACGCCGTCGACCGGAACCTTTTCGCCGGGACGGACGACGACGATGTCACCAACCCTCACCTCGTCGACCGGGATGTCGGTCTCAAGCCCGGCCCGCTCGACGCGGGCGGTCTTGGCGGCCAGGCCCATAAGCTTGCGAATGGCCTCGGAGGTACGGCCGCGGGCCCGGGCCTCCAGCAGGCGGCCCAGGATGATGAGCGTGATAAGGATGGCCGAGGTTTCATAGTAAACGTCAGTCAGGCCGCCTAGGGTGTTGTAGAGACTGAGGAGGTAGGCGGCGCTGGTGCCAAGGGCCACGAGGACGGACATGTTGGCGCCGCCATGGCTGACCGAGACCCAGGCGTCACGATAGAACTGCCAACCGGCGCCGAACTGGACGGGGGTGGCGAGAGCCAACTGGACCCAGGGATTGGCCAGAAAAGCCATAAGCGGGCTGTGGCCGATCAGCATGGCCAAAGCCATGTGGGCGGCCAATGGCAGCGACAAGATGGCCGACAGCAGGAAAAGACGCTTTTGCCGGCCGATTTCGGCCTCGCGGGCTTCTTTTTCCCGGTCGCGGCCGGCCTGGCCGGCAGTAGCCTCCCGGGCCTCGTAGCCGGCGGCCCGTACGGCGACGATGATCGCCGGCGGCTTAAGGTCGGGGCCGGCTTCAACCATAAGCCGACCGAGCGCGAAGTTAACGTAGGCGGCCAGTACTCCCGGCACCTGGCGGGCCGCCTTTTCGACCCGGGCGGCGCAGGCGGCGCAGCTCATGCCGTCTATGACGAAGTCCAGCCGATCGAGGGCGACGTCGTAGCCAAGGTCGCGGACTTTGGCAACGATGGCCGCCGGCGTTACAACAGCCGGGTCATAGTCGGCGGTGAGGCGGGCCATGGCGAAGTTGACGCCGGCCGAAGCCACGCCGGGCATAGCCTGGACGCCCTTTTCGATGCGGGCGGCGCAGGCCGCACAGCTCATGCCTTCTATTTTAAGGGTTAGTTGGCTCATGGGTGCACCTTCTATCTGACGAATTTTTTCACGGCGTCGATGAGTTCATCGATAATGGCCGTTTCGCCCCGTTCAAGGGCGTCGACCACGCAGCCTTTGGCGTGGTCTTCAAGGACAACGAGGCCGACTTTGGTGAGGGCCGCGCGGGCGGCCTGGATCTGGATGAGGACGTCAATGCAGTAGCGGCCTTCGGCTACCATTTTGCCGATTCCCCGCACCTGGCCTTCGATCCGATTTATCTGGGCGATGAGTTCGGCCTGCTCCTCTGCTGTCCGTTGCATGGTTACCGCCTCTTTCCTTTATACCCTACCGGGGTATGGTATCTAAGATAAGCATAGGCGAGAAGGGGGTGTTTGTCAAGTTGATCTACATATTGTGCTTTTTTTAACAGGCAGAAAAAAAATATACAAATTTTGGGGTAATTTTCCATAAAATTGGCAGGTATTTGTCGTCGCCTGTCTAATATAAATTACAGCCGGTCAAAGGGTATTCTGAGGAGGTAGCTATGGAAAAGCCAAAAAAACTTGCCTCAGCGGAGATCACTGTGCCACGACCCTTTTTCAACCCCTCGGATTTTGCCGTTTTCGATCAGGTGGATGAAGCTATCTTCCTGCACCACGCCCATACCGGCGTGATCGTGACCCTGAATCAGAAGGCCTGTGAGCTTTACGGCTATTCGGCCGACGACGTCCGCCGCTATAATATAGTAGCCCTGCAGCCCAGCGAGTATCCCTACACGGCCGAGGAGGCGCTGCGCCGCTTCAAGGAGGCGGTCGGCGGCATCCCCCAATCGTTCGAGTGGAAAACGAGAAACAAGGCCGACCGGGTATTCTGGGTCGAGGTACACCTGCGGGCGGTAAATATCGGCGACCACGAGTTCCTGCTGGCGGTCGTCCGCGATGTGAGCCGCCGCAAGCTGGCCGAGCAGCGGTTGCTCCTTAAACATAGCTATCTGGAGCTGCTGCAGGAGACCGCCCTGGCAGTGATGGCCGCCCAGTCGCCGGCCGATTTGACGGCAACGTTACTGGCGCGGGCCGGTGTGATTTTTAGTCCGGCCCAGGGATTCCTGTATCTTGCCGCCGACGACGGGATGCTCTGCCTGCAGGCGACCCCGGCCGCTGGTGGACTGCTCCCCAAGGCGATTGTACGTGGCGAGGGTCCGGTGGGCAAAGCCTGGCAAAGCGGCGAACCGGTGGTGGTGCAAAACTACCGGGCGGATAGCGATGGTTCGCCGGCTGAGTATATCCGGTCGATCGCCGCCCTGCAGCTGCGGGCCGGCGCCCCTCTCGGCGTGCTTGGCCTGTATTGCCTCGAGG
>JAEZLU010000238.1 GCA_023415075.1 Bacillota bacterium | reverse complement strand
ACATTCTTGCCGACGTAATCGGCTCTGATCGGCAATTCGCGGTGGCCGCGGTCGACCAGCACCGCGAGCTGGATGACCTGGGGCCGGCCGATGTCGATCAGGGCCCCCAGCGCCGCCCGCACCGTCCGGCCGGTGTACAGCACGTCATCCACGAGGACGACCTTTTTGTCGTTGATATCGAAGGGAATCTGGGTCTCGCCGACCACCGGCAGGTAGCCGAGGGTCGACAAATCGTCGCGGTAGAGGGTGATATCCAGCACCCCTACCGGCAGTCGGGCGCCCTCGATTTTCTCGATCTCGGCCGCCAGCCGCTTGGCCAGCGGCACGCCGCGTGTCCGGATGCCGACAAGCACCAGGTCTCGGCTGCCTTTGTTCTTTTCGATGATTTCGTGGGCGATGCGGATAAGGGCCCGGGTCATCGCCTGCTCATCCATCAGCACCGTTTTCTCGATCAAATTGACCATCGCCAATCTCCCCCTATCCCCGTGCGCGCAGTGTGCGCAAAATTTCCTCCATATCGGCCGGCAACGGCGCCGTCAGGATCATCGCCGCCCCGCTCAGCGGGTGGCAGAAAACCAGCTCGGCCGAATGCAGGGCCTGGCCGGCGATGGCAAACGGCGAGCGCCGCGGGCCGTACTTCGGGTCGCCGACCACCGGGTGACCGATGTGGGCCATATGGACCCTGATCTGATGAGTCCGGCCAGTTTCCAGGCGGCACTCCACCAAGGTGTAATCGCCGAACCTTTCCAAAACCCGGAAGCGGGTCCGGGCCGCCCGGCCATGCTCAGGGTCGACCGCCATCTTCTTGCGGTCCAGGCGGCTGCGGCCGATGGCGGCGTCGATGAGGCCGCTTTCGGCCTGCAGGTTGCCGTGCACCAGCGCCAGGTACTTGCGGCCGGCCGTCCGGTCCTTGATCTGGCGGGCCAGGCTGGCATGAGCGGCGTCGCTCTTGGCCACTACCATGACGCCGGAGGTATCCTTGTCAAGACGGTGGACGATTCCCGGCCGCACCTCGCCGCCCACTCCCGACAAGTCGTCGCAGTGGCCGAGAAGGGCATTTACCAGCGTCCCCTGCCAGTTGCCGGCGGCCGGATGAACCACCATGCCCCGCGGCTTGTTGACGACAACCACCGCCTCATCCTCGTACAGGACATCGACCGGAATGGCCTCGGGAGCCACCTCGACCGGCGCCGGCGCCGGCACGGTCAGCGTTATCCGGTCGCCGGGCTGGACTTTGTAGCTCGACCTGGCGGCCTTGCCGGCCACCGTGGCCAAACCGCCCCCGACCAGCTTCTGGATACGCGAGCGCGACAGGTCGGGCGCCGCTTTTGTCAGGAATACGTCGAGACGTTCGTTCTTATCGGCTTCAGCGGCGGTAAATTCACGGCTCTCGGCCGTCACAGGCCTCATCCCTTTTGCCCTGAGGCAGCAGAATCGAATAAGCGATAAGGGCTACGCCGACACATATCGCCGTATCGGCAATATTGAACACCGGCCACACCCGGAAATCGAAAAAATCGATGACAAAGCCGGTCTGCAGGCGATCGATGACATTGCCGGCGGCGCCGCCCAGTAAAAGGCCCAGCCCCGGCCGCAGCAGCCGGTAGCCGGCCGGTATCTGTCGGTAGCAGTAGGCGACGGCGGCAAAGAGCAGCACGGCCACGGCCACGAAAAACCAGGTCCGGTGCTGCAGTATGCCAAAAGCCGCCCCCGGGTTAAGCACATAGGTTATGTGAAACACTTTGTTGATAACCGGGATTGACATCCCTGGCGTCATATGGGTCTGAATATAGAACTTGCTTGCCTGGTCAACGGCAACCACCGCCAGGATAAGCAGCAAAATCGGCACTCGCCTTCTCTCCTATCATCAACCTGCCGGTAATCACATCGCCCGCAAGACCAATAGAGCCGTCGCTTCGTTGGTGGCCACCGGCACGTTGTGCACGTCGCACACTCTGAGGAGGGCGGTTATATCAGGTTCGTGCGGCTGGGCCGTCAGCGGGTCGCGCAGGAAAATCACGGCATCGACCTCCTGGGCGGCAATACGGGCGCCGATCTGCAGGTCGCCGCCCAGCGGGCCCGACAGGTAGCGGGTCACGTCGAGGCCGATTTCTTCGGCCACCAGGGCGCCGGTGGTCGCGGTGGCGATCAGCAGATGGCGGGCCAGAAGTTCTTTATGGGCCCGCACAAAGGCCACCATCTCCTGTTTTTTGCGGTCATGGGCGATAAGGGCGATTGTTTTCATTTTATCTATCCTCATAAATCCATAATACTTAATATTTGCCTGAACGTAAAGAAGCGTAGCCCCATGCTACGCTTCTCGATGTTTGAGCTTACTTGCCGGGGCTGATGGCGCCAACCGGGCAAACGGCGGCACAAGAGCCGCAATCCACGCAATCTTCGCCGATGTTGTACTGGCTATCGCCTTCGGAAATAGCGCCTACCGGGCAAGTGGCCGCACAGGCTCCGCACTTAATGCACTCGCTGCTGATTACATACACTGGACATCTCACCTCCTGAGCATTGCTAGTCCTTATTATACCAAAGAATTGGCAAAAAAACCATGTGCAAAATTATTCTTTATGGGAAAAAAGCCGTTGCTCAATCTCATTTCGGTAGTAATATACCAGAAAACTGACGAGAATAAGCAGCGAAGTTATCAAAATAGCCGCCTTGATGCTGCGGGTGAGGTGCTGCCCGAGGAAGGAATACAGCACGATAGCCGGCGTCTGGCCGATCCCGGTGGCCACAACGTAGTTTTGGAAGCTGATGGCCGTCAGCCCGGCGCCATAGCTTATGACTTTAAACGGGATGACCGGCGTCAGCCTGGTCACGAAAACCGCCAGTACCCCGTGACGCTGGAAAAAGCAGTCGGTCATATTAAGATATTTGGCCTTGACGAACTTCTCCACCACCGGCCGGCCATACCAGCGGGCGATGCCAAAATCAATAATGGCGCCGAAGAGAGCGCCGATCCAGGAATACAGTGCCCCGTACTCCCAGCCGAAAATCCAGGCGTTGCTGATGGTTATCGCCAGCCCTGGCACCAGCGGTACCATCGACTGGACGGTCATCAGGGCGATGGAGGTCAGCGGCGCCCACACTCCATAGCCGAGGATGAACATACGCAGGCCTTCGAAATCGCGGTGATGGAGGTAAAGGATGCCGGTGGCCACGAACTCGCGCACGCCAGGAACAGTGAAATAGGCCACAGCGGCCGACGCCAGCACCAGGCCCTTGCAAACGTATAAGCTTTTGCCTGTCCGTTCACGCACCCCTGCCACCCCCTTGGCCGCCTTCCTTATATTGTAATCACCGGCGGCAAACAGTGCCACTCGCAGGAGAAATACCGGTTTAACGGCCGCGGCCTTTTTTCCGGCCCGCTTCATCCTGCCCCTGTCCACGGGCTGCCAGAGCCCGCCGCTTCCACCAGCCGGCAAAGGAAAAGACCAGGCAGCCGGCGCCGAAGCCCACCAATAGCAGCCACGGCACGTTGGCGCCGCCGCCGCCCTCCTCGGTGGTCCAGAGCGCCAGCCCGGCGATAATAACCGTCACCATACTGATAATAAAATTCTTCATAACTACATTCATAGTCATATTCCCCTTTGTCCGATTTGTGGTTACTTTAGGCGCGGCGGCCGAAAAATCCTGCCTGCGGCGGTAAACAATATCGCCAGCCACCGGCTCTCAGCCGATAAGGCTGGCGAAATCGGAACCTGCCTGGCAATGTTTTCAGTGGCGCTCGTTTTTCTCCTCGGCCAGCCGGCGGGCGGCCGCCTCATTTTCCCGGCTGCGGGTATTGGCGAGAGCATCCGGTATGGCGTCGGCCCGGTCGACGATGCCCTGGTGTTCGTTGCTGTTGGGCCACAGCGCCTTGAAGTCATAGCTGCCGGGAATATCCTGCGGCGTATCCGAGCTGCCGTATTTGAGCACCGCCTGCAGCGCGTCTTCGCCGTCAAAGCCGGTAAACTGGAAGCGGGCCGAATCGAGAAAAGTACGATGAAAGGGCGGCTCGAGGATTTCCTCTTCCACCGGCCGCGGCGTTGGGTCAGCCACTTCGTCCAAGCGCTGGCAGTCAAAGCAATGGGTTGCCCACGGCAGCGCCTCCAGCCGCTCGATATCTATCTCCCGGCCGCATTTCTCGCAGATGCCGTACGTCCCGGCCGCCATTTTATCAAGCGCCGCCTCGACTTCCTCCAGCATCACGTGGGCGTTGTCCCGTAGGGCGATATCTTTGCCGCGCTCGAACAGCGCGTCGCCCAGATCGCCGGGGTGGTTGTCGTAAACCGACAGCTCACCCAGCGAATCGGCCATCGTATCGCCTAGACCCGTTTCCTCCAGGCGGGATATCGCCTGCCGGAAGCGTTCCTTGCTGTCCTCAAGTTCCTCGCGAAAGTGCGCAAGCTGCCGCCTGTTCACGCCCATCCCTCCTAATGCAGAATTTTCGTCACATCGGCTACCCGGAAGCGTTCCTTGGGGTAATCATAATTAAGCTCGTTGCTGTACCCTAGGCAGACGACAGCCACCGCCCGCAGCCGCGGCGGCGCTTCCACTATCGTCTGCACCCGGCGCTCGTCGAACGCCCCTACCCAGCAGGCGCCGATGCCCAGTCCGGTCGCGGCCAGCAGCATGTTCTGGGTGGCCGCCGCCGTATCCTGCAGGCAATATAGCTGGGCACCCCGCTCGCCGTAGCGCTCGTTCGAACGGGCCGGATCGGCCATCACCACCACCACTGCCGGCGCCTCAGCCACCTGGTGCTGGTCGTAACAGGCAGCGGCCAGCCGGCTTTTCATCTCCTTGTTGACCACCACATAAAAATACCATGGCTGTAAATTGCCGGCGCTCGGCGCCCAGCACGCCGCCTCGAGGATACGGCTGAGCGTCGGCTCGGGTATGGGCTCGGTGGTGAACTGACGGATACTGTGGGTCTCGCGCATTGCGTCAAAAACGTCTTTGGTCATTCATTTTCCTCCTTGCTAAAAACGGCCTTTGCCATTGGTTTCTTCGACTATCTTCACAATATCGGCGATGAAAGTGCCGATCCCGGGGATGTGAAGGAGAATCACGCGACGCAGTAACTCGATCGTCAGCGCGAAAACCAGCGTGGCGCCGATGGCTATCCCCAGCCCGCGGGCGATGCCGGCGACAAGGTTTATGAAAATCAGTCGTCCGGGACGCTGCAGCAGCTCCATGTAATCGGCAACCCGCATCGACTCCAGATGAGCCACCAGCTTTTCCAGATAGCGGTTTAGTTTTTCGGCCTGCAACTTGTCATCCTCGTCCATTATTTTGCCACTCCTCCACGCTAGTTTGTCCAAAACGCCCGTAAAAAAACGGCTCCAGCCAATGGCTGAAGCCGAAGTTGCCTATGATATAGTTTGCCGGGGTAGAATCAGCCCACCTGGACCGACAGGAAGATCGGCAGGGTCATCTGGGCGACCTGGTCCTGCAATTCCTCAATCTTGTCGATATGCTCGTCCTCATCGTTCAGTATATGCTCAAGAATTTCGCGGGTGGCGAAATCGGTCACCTCGCCGGCCAGTTTGATACCGGCGTTGTAAGCGGCGATGGCGCCTTCCTCGGCTACGTGGTCGTACTCCAGCATCTTGGCTACGTCGCTGCCGATATGGATGTCCTTGAGTTTGCTGACTACCGGCTGGCCCTCCAGGAAAAGGATGCGGGCGACAAGCATCTCGGCGTGCTTCATCTCGCCAATGGCCCGTTTTTCAAAGTGGTCGTGCAGTTTGCCGTAGCCCCAGTTGGCGCACATTTCGGAGTGGACGATATACTGGTTGATTGCGGTCAGTTCATCGGCCAGGAGCGAGTTTAGAGTCTCAATCAGTTTGTCATTGCCTTTCATTTAACAAAACTCCCTTCTATATGTTAATTTAGACACGCGTTGGAAAGATACGCAAGTACTAATCGGTGAACTGATACATGCCGTGGGCCGCTTCGGCCAGCTCGGAGGCCATCGAACTTAGTTCCTGGCTTTCGCCGGCAATCTGCTGAATAGCTTTGCCCTGCATGGTAATATTGCCGTCGATTTCGCTGGTCATCGTCGACAGGACAGCAACCGAACTCTGCACCTGCTGCAACGAGGCTGTGATGTTTTTCACCGACTCGGCGCTGGCGCTGGCCAGCTTGCGTACCTCCTCGGCCACCACGCCGAAGCCGCGGCCCATCTCGCCGACCCGCGCCGCCTCGATGGCGGCGTTGAGGCCCAGCAGGTTAGTCTGGCCGGCAACATTGCGGATAAAATTGACAATTTCGTCCGTTTCCTTGGTAACCCGCTGTAGCTCCTTGCTCAGCGCCTCCAGCTTCTGGCCGGCCGCCTCGAGCCCGCTCGACTTGGCTGACAGTTCCTCAATATTGGCGTTCAGCGACTGCGAAGAATCCGACAGCTTGCTGGCTATCGAGGTGACCTGCAGGTAACTTGTTACCGGCTCGGTGGTCGTCACGCAGCCCACCACCTGGTTACCGTCCTTTATCGGCAGGGCGCAAACCATATAGGCCATCCCGCAAGGCGACTTTTCCTCGGGAATCAGGCGAACGATCTGCTTTCCCTTAGCGATGGCTTCCTCGGTCACTTTGCCCTTGGCCGGTTCACCCACCTTGTGCCGGAGATCGAGATCGTCGGCCGCCGCATAGGCTATATATACGCCATCTTTAATAACCGCCACGCCGACGTCGCCGGCGATAGCGTCGTTAAAGTAAGGAGCGGCGATCGCAAATGCGTCAAGAACCTCGGCAGCAGTATATTTGTTTTCCATTATGCCTCTTGTATGCCTCCTGCAATTAAATCTTTTGGCGGTAAATTTCGGCAGCCACTCAGGGAATCCCTCTTTTCCTTTATCAAATACCCTCCCATTTTCAGTCTATGTTGGCAACATAAAGGATAAGCCGCTGACACCGCGAATATATTTTACAAGGTTAAGGGAACGTCCCGCCAGAAGGAGGAACGCAAATGGCCCATAAGCGGTTGGCCAAAATCCTGGCCGTCTTCCTGCTTCTCGTTTTCGTCACCGGCCCGGTGGCCCTGGCTGCCAGCGTCGCAGAAAAGCGCGAATCGGTGCGCAAAATGGCCAACGACACCCTCGAGCGCCTTTATAAGGTGCACCCCAGCGCCCGCGGCGCGATTGAAAGCGCCGCCGGCTACGCCGTCTTCAGCAACACCGGGTTCAAGCTCTTTCTTTTCGGGGCAGCGGCCGGCAAAGGCCTGGCTGTCAACTACGGCAGCGGCGCCGAAGTGTTCATGAAAGTGACCGAGATTGACGTTGGCCTGGGCCTGGGCGTCAAAAAAATCAGCGTCATTTTTGTTTTTGAAACCGACAAAGCTTTTGAACGCTTCATCGACAAAGGCTTCGAATTCGGCGGCCAAACCACCGCCGCCGCCACCGACGGCGTAAGCGGCGACTCCATCCAGGGAGCCCTCGTCATCGCCCCCGACATGTACCTGTATCAGCTTACCGACAAAGGCTTGGCCCTTGAGCTTACCCTTAAAGGCACCAAGTATTACAAGGACAGCGAATTGAACTAAAAAGAACCGGGGCCCAGCGCCCCGGTTCTTTTTGTCCTGCTGATACCTCACCTTTATCAGGCTTTCGCTAATGGCTATCGATGAAGCTGTCCAATTCTGCATGCCAGGCTGCCGGCTCGACCGTTCCGGGGACAGTTTCTTCCCCCAGCAGCAAATCGACCAGGTAGCGGGGCTTTTTGCCGCCGATATGCATGGCTTTGGCACAGGACACGCAGTACACGACAACATCGGCGGCCGGCATCTCGGCGGCCCGCTGCCGCATTCGTTCTCTCACCGCGGCCGGCGGCAGCTTGCCGTAAAAACTGTCGCCGCAGCAAGTGCCGTCCGTCCGCGTCCTCTCCGGCTCCACCGGTTTAATATTCATCCTCGCCAGCAGCGTCCGGACCGCCGTGTGCACCCTGGCTTGGTCACGGGTCGGACAGGCGTCGAGGACAGCCATAACTTGCCCCTTATAGTCGGGAAAGGCGAAAGAAGTGCTGGCGGCCAGCACCTCCCACAGTGAGATTGTCGTTACGCCGGCATAAAGCTCGCGATAGCGGCGGTCACAACCGGCGCAGACGTTGATGATCTTCGTTCCCGGACCAAGGCCGGGCGCGTGGCGACAGCAGGTCAGATGCTCGCCCAGGTCGCCGCCCTCCCGGCGCAAAAACGCCAGCAGCTTGTCGGCCAGTGCCGGCTTGTAAATCATCAGCGCGCACCCCGGCGCGAATACCTTTTGCATACATATCCCCCACGTCCGTCATGGCCTCATTCTAACAGACCGGCGGCAACCCGGCTTCCCGTTTTTTGCTGAGTAATTCGCCGCCAGCGGGAATACTAGAAAAAATCGTTGGGGGGTGCAGCTCATGCCTGACAACGCCCGTGCCCAAAAGACGCCGACCCGTACCCCGGGAAAAAAAGCCGGCCAGGCCACCGTCACCAGACCTGACCGCGACAATCCGCCGGACGACCCTCACCTGTATTATTATCCGCCCGGCTACTAGTCTCGCCAGCCGGCCAGAAGCCGGCAAAAAAGCCCCGGAGCCGTTACCAGCCCCGGGGTTTTCGCATTTTCTACAGCTTATTGACGACAGCGGCGCAACGGGCGCACACCGCCGGATGGCCGGCGTCCTCGCCCACGGCATCGCTGTAGTTCCAGCAACGCTCGCACTTGGCGCCGGTTGCCGGGGCCACCGCCACCGCCAGCGCAAGCTCCTCGGCCTTGTAGGCGTCGGCCGGCGCCTTGGCCACACCCTCGACCAGCTTAGCCTGCGAAACGATGAGGAAGGTAGCCAGGTCGTCCTGCACCGCCAGCAGTTGCCGGTAGTCTTCGCCGTCGGCGTATAGCGCGACCGCCGCGTCGAGCGAATGGCCGATAATCTTGGCCCGGCGGGCGTTTTCCAGCGCCTTGGTGATTTCGCCCCTCAGGGCCAGCAGTTTATCCCACTTGGCCTCAAGGGCGACGTCCAGGTACTGCGGCTTTTCCTCCGGCCAGGCGGCGAGCTGAACGCTTTCCGGCATGTCCTTGGCTTTCGGCATATGCTGCCAGACCTCCTCGGCCGTAAACGACAGCACCGGCGACAGCATGCTCACAAGGGTCACCAGGATCTCGTACATCACCGTCTGGGCGGCCCGCCGCTCGACCGAGGCCGGCAGCGATGTGTACAGGCGGTCCTTGAGGATGTCGAGGTAGATGGACGACAGATCGACGGTACAGAAATTGTGGACGGTGTGATACAGCAAATGAAACTCGTAGTCGTCGTAGGCCTTGGTGACCTTCTGCCGCACCTGCTCCAGCCGGAGAAGGGCCCAGCGGTCGAGCTCCAGCAGCTCACCGTAGCCGACCTTATCTTTGTCTGGGTCGAAGTCGCTGATATTGCCGAGGATATAGCGGAATGTGTTGCGAATCTTGCGGTACACCTCGGTCAGTTGCTTGAGGATATCGTTGGATATCCGGATATCGGCCTTGTAGTCGGCCGACGCCGTCCACAGGCGGAGCACGTCGGCCCCGTACTGCTTGATGACTTCCTGCGGATAAATGACATTGCCGAGCGACTTCGACATCTTGCGGCCGTCGCCGTCGACCACAAAGCCGTGGGTCAGCACCGCCTTGTAGGGCGCCTGGCCCCTGGTGGCGACCGACGTCAGGAGCGACGACTGGAACCAGCCGCGGTGCTGGTCGCTGCCTTCGAGGTACATATCGGTGGGCCAGGTCAGCTCCGGCCGCACCTCGGCTACCGCCGCGTGGCTCGAGCCGCTGTCGAACCACACATCCATGATGTCGCTCTCCTTGCGGAACGATCCATGGCCGCAGTGCGGGCACTTATAGCCGGCCGGCAGGATCTCGGCCGCCTCGTACTTCCACCAGGCGTCAGAGCCCTCGCGACCGAACAGTTCCTTCACGGCGTTTATCGTATCGTCGTTGACGATATGCTCGCCGCATTCGCTGCAGTAGAAAATCGGGATCGGCACGCCCCATACCCGCTGGCGGGAAATGCACCAGTCCTGGCGGTCGGCTACCATGTTGCGTATGCGTTCCTCGCCCCACGGCGGAATCCACTGGACATCGGCGATAGCCGCCAGGGCCGCCTCGCGGAAGCCCTCGACCGACGCGAACCACTGCTCGGTCGCTCGGTAGATAACCGGGTTTTTGCAGCGCCAGCAATGGGCGTACTGGTGGCGGAGCGAGCTTTTGCCAAGGAGCAGGCCGCGGTTGGCCAGTTCCTTGATAACCGGCACGTTGGCGTCCTCGACGAACATACCCTTGAACATGCCGCCTTCGGCCGTGAACTTGCCGGCGTGGTCCACCGGGTTGATGATCGGCAGGCCGAACTTGACGCCCATGTCGAAGTCCTCGACCCCGTGGCCGGGCGCTGTATGGACGCAGCCGGTACCGGCGTCGAGAGTAACGTGCTCGCCGACGACAACCCGCGACTCGCGGTCGAAAAACGGGTGCTTGAACAGCATACCGACAAGGGCCGCGCCCTTCATCGGCTCGCCCAGCACGGTGTACTCGCCGAGCTTGTTGGCCTCGGCCACCGTCTTGGCAAGCTCGGCTGCCAGCAGGTATACCTCGTTGCCGAACTGGGCCCAGATGTAGTCGAACTCCGGGTGGAGGGATATGCCGGTATTGGCCGGCATCGTCCACGGCGTGGTCGTCCAGATGACGCAGTACACATTCTGGGGATCGACGCCCACCGGCAGGTTGCCCTTATCGTCGATCAGCGGGAACTTGACGTAAATCGAGTGGGACTTCTTCTCGGCGTACTCGATCTCGGCCTCGGCCAGGGCCGTCTCGCAGGAAGTGCACCAGTATACCGACTTCAGGCCCTTATAGATGTAGCCTTTCTTGGCCATCGCCCCGAAAACCTCGATCTGCTTGGCCTCGAACGACGGGTGGAGGGTAACGTAGGGATTTTCCCAATCCCCCTCTACCCCCAGGCGCTTGAAATCCTCCCGCTGCATATCCAGGCACTTCAGGGCGTACTCTTTGCACTGCCGCCGCAGGTCGAGCGGCTTTAGCTCGTGGCGGTTGAGGCCGAGAATCTTGATAGCGGCATGCTCGATCGGCATCCCGTGAGTATCCCAGCCCGGCACGTACGGCGCATCATAGCCCCGCAGCGACTTGTATTTGATGATGATATCCTTCAGCACCTTGTTGAGGGCGGTGCCGATGTGGATGTTGCCGTTGGCGTACGGCGGGCCGTCGTGAAGGATGAACTTCGTCTTGCCCTTCGAGGCCGCCAGCTTCTTCTCATAAATATTATTCTCCCGCCAGTAGGCCAGCAGCTGAGGCTCCCGCTCCGGCAGCCCGGCCCGCATCGGAAACTCGGTCTGCGGCAAATTCAACGTCTTGCTGTAATCCAAAAACGCCACCTCCAAATAATATGAAGCCTATAATAGCCTTCGTAATAATACCCTGTTTAATCCAAATACTGCCCCGGTCGATCAAAAGTGTCCATATGCTAGGCGGCTCCGTCGGCTGTGAAGCGCCGACGGCCCAGGCTGGGCCTGGTGGCGAGCGCGCCATGGATGGCGTCAGTGCCCGGCCTCCTCCGTGCGGGGGCAACGCAGTTGGGCGCTTTCCCGCGCCTCTGGGCACGGATAGCTCAATTAAGGCTCGGGCTAATCGCCCGTGCCAAGTTTCGCTTATCATCGGCCGCGACAAACAAAAAAAACCTTGCCCCAAAGGGACGAGGTTTCACCCGTGGTACCACCCTAATTGCCATCGGCCACTCTGACCCTGATAACGCCCGGGGAAACGGCGGAGCCTACTGCTTTCGGTCCGCGGCTCGGGAGGGATTTTCGCACTGGCAGCCGCTACCGGGCTTCCACCGCCCCCGGCTCGCTGAAAAAAGGCCTTGCCTGCTACTGGCTCCGTCATCGCCTCTCTAAATATTCAGCTGTACCACAATATTATATACAACAGGTCGTGAATAGTCAAACTTTACCGTCAAGGGCCGCCAAAAAAGCCGCCTTGCTCACGCCGGCCACCCGCACCGTCTTATCGCGGCTCTTGGCGCCGCCGACAATGGCCACCTTCCCCTTGGCGACGCCCAGCAGCTCGGCAAAAAACTCGCAGCAGGCGGCGTTGGCCGCCCCCTCGACCGGCGGCGACGTCAAAGCCAGCCGGAGACTGGCGTCGGCCGTGCCGGTGAGCGCCGTACGGCTGGCCCGCGGCTGAACCCGCACCCTGAAGGTCACGCCCTCCGGCCCCTCACGGACATCGAGCTCAGTTGTCATCCTCTTCGGCCTTCTGCAGCATTTCCAGCTGGGCCTGCAGCAGCGTGCGCATCCGCGTCCGGTATATCTGGGCCTGCTTCTGAATCTCCTCGTACTCGCCGTGCATGCGGCGGACCTTGGCCATCGCCTCGTCGACCAGCTTCTGGGCGCGGATGTCGGCCTCCTTGAGCTGCAACTCGCTTTCCTTGCGGGCGTTGAGCTTGACCTCTTCGGCCGTCTCCTGAGCAATTACCAGCGTGCTGTGGAGGGTGTTCTCCATGTGCTGGAAATGCTCCAGCTTGCTGTTGACCCGATCCAGCGTCTCCTTGAGTTCGATGTTCTCCCGGTACAGCTTCTCGTAGTCCTTGACCACCTCGTCGAGGAACTGGTCGACTTCTTCCTCGCTGTAGCCGCGGAAGCCGCGTTTGAACTCCTTATTATGGATATCCAGCGGTGTAAGCATTAGGCCACTCCCCTCACATAAACCTCTTTAAGTATATGCTTGTCCGGCCCTTCTTGGTCAGGCCGACGATCTCCACAACCTCCACCCGGCCGCGGCCGCGCATCGAAATGATGTCACCGGCCTTCACCGGCTGGGACGGTCCCTTGGCGTCCTGCCAGTTGAGCTTAACCTTGGCGGCTTCGATCTCCTCGGTCATCTGGCTGCGGGACGTGCCAAAACCGGCCGCCGCCACCGTGTCCAGGCGGAGCGAGGCCACCGTTGCCCGGATCTCCTTCACCTTCTCCTCCCGCGGGGCGATGTCGCTCAGCGGAATAACCGCCAGCTCGACCGGTGCCGGGCCGATCTTGGTAAGATTATCCTTGATAAAAGCGGCCATAGTCGCGTCACAAACGATTTGGCAGCCGCGGCCGCCCATAATGATATCGCCGACTACCTCCCGCTTGACCCCCAGGGCCAGTACCGCCCCCAGGACATCCCGGTGGCTTATGCTGTAGTAACGGACATCGACCGTCGCCGCCAGGGCCGTCAGATCGAAGTCCACCGTTCCCCGGAACTCCTCCTCGACGAAGGCCGCCTTGACCCGTTCGGCCCCCTGGTAGCCACCGTCGGCTACGAGGCGGACCCGCGGGAAGTGAGCCGCTACCGTCTCGGCAATGCTGTAGCCAAAAGGATCGAGGAACTCGCTAACCTTATAACGCCTGCCCTTCAGTGCGGCCTCGGCCTGATCCACCAGCCGGACGGCCAGGTCGCCCTCGCCGCTGGCCCGGTAAAAGCGCAGGATTTTTTCCCGTTCACTCATTTAAGCTTCTGCCCCATCTCGCGCGAGCGCTCGGTAGCCGCCACCACCGCGTCCATCAGGGCGGCCCGCACCTGCTGCCGCTCCAGCACGTGGATGCCGGCGATCGTCGTCCCGGCCGGCGAGGTTACCATATCCCGCAGCTTGGCCGGATGCTCGCCTGTCTCCAGCACCATCTTGGCCGAGCCGTACATCGTTTGGGCGGCCAGGGTAATCGCCAGCTGGCGGGGGAAGCCGACCAGCACCCCGGCGTCGGCCAGGGCGTCGATCAGCACATACATGAAGCCTGGGCCGCTGCCGGACAAGCCGGTCACCGCATCCATGGCCTCCTCGCTCACCTTCACTGCCTTGCCGACCGAGGAAAACACCGCCAGTGCCACCTCGCCGGCCTTGGCGTCGGCGTACTGGCCGAGAGCGATGGCGCTCATGCCTTCGCCAACCGCCACCGGCGTGTTCGGCATGACCCGCACGATCGGCACCTCAGGCAGCTTATTCTGGAGAGTGGCGATAGTAATACCGGCGGCCACCGAGATCACCAGCGTGGTCTTGGCCACCACCGGTCCTATGGTATCAAGCACGCCGCCGATAACCTGGGGCTTTACCGTCAGAAAAAGAACATCGGCCTTAGCGGCCGTTTCGGCGCCGTCCAGGCTTGTCGCCACCGCGAGGGCGCCCTTAATATAAGTCAGCCGCTCGGCCGACAAGTCGCATACCGTCACCTGGGCGGCCGACACCAGCCCGGCCTTCAGCATGCCGCGCAAAATGGCTTCGGCGATCGCGCCGCCGCCGATGAAAGCGATTTTTTTATTTGTCAGCATTATAAACCTCCTGGGTCCGAAGGGCCGAGACTACTGCTGCTTGCCGCTGTTCCAGGGCAGGATGGTCCGCTCCACGCTCTCCTCACGGGTAGAGTAGGCTACATCCACGTTGTTGGGTGCGCACAGGAAAATATTGTTGCCGACCTTCTGGATGGTACCGCTAAGGGCATAGGTCGTGCCGCTGATGAAATCGATCATCCGCTTGGCCACATCCTTGTCGGTATTCTCAAGATTGATGACAACCGGCTTGCGGTTCTTCAAATGCTCGGCCACATGCTGGGCATCATCGAAGGAAAACGGCTCAATAACCATAACTTTTATCTGTTTGGGTTGCGCCGTCGGCAGATTCACAAGATTACCACCCTTCTTGGCCTTGTGATCAGCGGCATCCTCCTGGTGGGGCCTTTCCTCCTCAGTCTCCACGGTTTCGAATAGGCCAAGGCTGCCCCACATCTTCTCCATAATTTTCACGTGCGTTTCCTCCTTCTAGTAGTGGCGCGGGCCAAATATCGCCGTGCCCACGCGGATAAGGTTGGCCCCCTCCTCCACCGCCACCATATAGTCATTGGTCATGCCCATCGACAGCCACTCCATACCGGCAGCTGCCGGCTCGGCCGTCTTCAGCTCCATGAACATATTATACAACTCCCTGAAAACCGGACGGGCTTGTTCCGGATCGTCGAAAAAAGGGGCGATCGTCATCAGACCGGCCAGCCGCACATTGGCCAGCTCGCCGACCTGCCGGACCAAGGAAGCCACCGCCGTCGGCCCGATACCGAACTTGGTGTCCTCTCCCGCCACATTTACCTGGATGAGCACATCCTGTCTTTTCCCGAGCTTGGCCGCGACCCGGTCGATCTCCGCCGCCAGCCGCTCGCTCTCCAGCGATTGGATGAGGGAAAAGAGCGGCACCGCCTGGCGGACCTTATTGGTTTGCAGATGCCCGACGAGATGCCATTCAGCATGTGCGCCCGTAAGCTCGGCCGCCTTGGCCGCCGCCTCCTGCACCCGGTTCTCGCCCACCGCCGCCACGCCGGCTGCCAGCACCTCGCGCACCGCAGCCGCCTCATGGTTCTTGGTGACGGCCACCAGCTTGACGGCCGAACCTGTTCCTTTTGGCTGCGACCGGCGGGCGACCGCCTGCTCGACATTGGCGACGATTTTA
>JAEZLU010000121.1 GCA_023415075.1 Bacillota bacterium | reverse complement strand
ACCCTGACCAGGGGCGATACCGTTGCCACCGGTGACGCCATTGAAGGCGAAGAACTGCTGGAACGGGTAAAAATCAAGGGCAATGCCCGGATAATCAAAGGGGGAAATCCGCAATGAGCCGTAAAATTACTATAGCCATAATGGCTGTTTTGCTGTCCCTGTCGCTGGCCACCGCACTCTCGGCGCCGCCCGACAAACCGGTGGAGCTTACCGCCGAAACCATCGAATATGATGCCAAATCCGGCGTCATGACGGCCGAAGGCGACGTCAAGATTGTCCGCGACAAAGCGGTGATGACTGGCGCCAAAGGCCAGTACAACAGCAAGAACAAGGAAGCGCTGATCACCGGCGGCGTGAAGGTCGTCCGCGAGGACACCACCCTCACGGCGGCCGAAGTCCGCTCCTTTAACGACAACTACCTGGTGGCCACCGGCAGCGCCATTCTGACCAAAGGGCAAAACACCATTGCCGGGCCGAAGATCGAGCACTGGGTCGACAAGGAATACTCGCTGGTACCGAATGACGCCCGCCTCACCATGCCGGACGGCTGGATGACCGCCGACCGGATGGAGGCCTTCCACAAAGAGGACCGGGCCGTGGGTGACGGCCATGCCCATATCGTCAGCCAGCCCCGCGACCTCGACGCCACCTCCGATCAGGCCGTATACTACGGCAGCAAGAACACCGGCCAGCAGGGCAAGGTCATTCTCAGCGGCAACGCCCGCGCCGTCCAGGAAGGCAACATCCTGACCGGCAAGACGCTGACCATTTATCTCGACGATAAAGCCATGGACGCCCAGGGTCGGCCCCAGCTTATCGTCAAACCCCAATAGCTGAAAAAACATTTAGGATGTATAATTATTTACGATGTATATAGAAACGCAAGACCTGATCAAAACCTATAAAGGCCGCAATGTTGTCGACGGCGTCAGCCTGCGGGTTGACCAGGGACAGGTGGTCGGGCTGCTCGGCCCCAACGGGGCCGGCAAAACCACTACCTTCTACATGATCGTTGGCCTGGAGCGTCCGAACAGCGGCCGGATATTCATCGACGGCGAGGAAGTAACCAGCCTGCCGATGTACCGGCGTTCCCGCTACGGCCTGGGCTACCTGCCGCAGGAAGCTTCGGTTTTCCGCAAACTGACGGTTGAAGAAAACCTGATGGCCATCCTCGAACTGAAGGATGAGCTTTCGGCCGGCCAACGGCAGGAAAAAATGGAGGGGCTCTTAGACGAGCTCGGCATTGACCATGTACGCGGCCGTCTGGGCTCACAGCTTTCGGGCGGCGAGCGGCGGCGGGTCGAGATTGCCCGCGCCCTGGCCAACGACCCGGCCTTCATTTTGCTGGACGAGCCCTTCGCCGGCATCGACCCCATCGCCGTGGCCGACATCCAGGGAATAATCGGCTTTTTACGGGACCGCGGCATCGGCGTCCTCATCACCGACCACAACGTCCGCGAAACACTTAGCATCGTGGACTATGCCTATATCCTCAACGAGGGCCAGATCCTCATCAGCGGCGACAGCCCGACAATTGCCAGCAGCGAAATAGCCCGCAAGTTTTATTTGGGCGAGAAGTTTTCCATGTAGTTTTTATTTTGGCCGCACCTGCCGTTATCGGCGGCCCATAGGAGAAATGCATGCGTATACTGGACAAGTATATTCTCAAAGAGCTGCTGGGGCCGTTCGCATTTGGCATCTGCGCCTTCTCAAGCGTTTTTATCGGCACAAGCACACTCTTTCGGATAGCCCAGCTGATAACCAAATACGGAGCTTCGGCCAGCGCCGTCATCAGGCTGTTCATCTACAGCCTGCCAAGCATCATTGTCCTGACCTTCCCGATGTCGATGCTGCTGGCGTCGCTTCTTTCCATGGGCCGGCTCTCGGCCTCCAGCGAAATCACGGCAATGAAGTCGGGCGGCCTCAGCTTCTACCGCCTGGCCACGCCGGTCTTCATCGTCGCCTTTTTCGTCAGCCTGTTTTCGGTCGTCTTCAGCGAGCTGGTGGTGCCGGCGGCCAATCAGGGCTACAACAATATCGTCCGCTACGAGATCGAGCAGAATTCCAAGCCGCGCACCCAGGAGCATATCGTCATCAAAGACGTCAAGGGCGGCGCTATCGAGCGCCTCACCTACGCCCGCAAGTTCGACGAAGAACAGAGCACCATGTACGCCGTCGCCGTCCAGGACTTCGAAGGCGACCGGCTGGTGCGGGTGGAAAACGCCGAAAAGGCCATTTGGGAAAATAACCAGTGGATAATGTATAACGGCATTGTCCACGACCTGACCCCGGAAGGCCAGCTGGACCGTTCGATGCACTTTGCCCAGCAGGTCATGCCGATCGAGAAAAACCCGGGAACCATCGCCCGCGAGCAGAAAAAAGCCGAAGAGATGACCATCCGCGAGCTCAAGGTGCACATCCAGACCCTTAAACGGGAATACGTGAAAACCAGTCTCTATGAAGTCGAACTTCACCAGCGGCTGGCGATCCCGATGGCCTGTTTCGTCTTTTCGCTCATCGGCACACCCCTCGGGCTGCAGCCTAACCGCTCAAGCTCATCCATCGGTCTGGGCCTCAGCATAATCATAATCTTCATCTACTATACCGTCATGACGATAACCACCGCCCTCGGTCAGGGCGGCGCCATCCCGGCCGTACTGAGTGCCTGGATACCCAATATCGTCGGCATAATCTCCGGCGCCTATCTTGTTCACAAAGTCTCGCGCTGATTCGGCTGGAACTTTCCTATAAACGCCACCGGGGAGGGGAGGGAATAATATGTTCGGGCTAGCGCTCATCGCCGTCCTGGTAATCATGGGCGGACTTATCGCCTATATCGGCGATAAGCTCGGCAGCAAGGTTGGCAAACGCAAGCTGACAATTTTCGGCCTCCGGCCGAAGCACACCTCGATTCTTGTCACCATCGTAACCGGGATAATCATCGCCGCTTCGACCCTCGGCGTCCTGAGCGTATCGTCCCGCGACGTACGAACCGCCCTCTTCGGGATGGAGGCTCTCAAAACCCAGCTTGTCGGCCTTTCACAGGAAGTGGCCGCCAAGAGCAGCGAACTGGACGCCAGCCGGGCGGCCCTCGAGACCAAAACCAAGGAATACTCGGCCCTGACCCTCAAAATCGCCGAAACAACGACCAAGCTTGGCCAGGTGACCAGCGAACTGGCGGCGGTGGCCGGCGAACGGGACCGTACGTCTGCCGCCCTCGAGACCGTTCAGCGCGACTATGTGGCGGCCAAGGGCGACCTCGACAAGGCGGCCCGCGAGATAACCGCCCTCCAGTCCACCAAGCAGGAACTCGACACCAAAGTCGCCTCGCTTAACGAGGCCCGCGACCAACTGCAAAAAGACGTCGACCGGCTGAACGAACTTACCGTCAACCTCAGCAAAGGCATGCAGAATGTACGGGAAGGTGTGGTCATCTACCGGGCCGGCGAAGTCGTTTCCACCAGTGTCATGAAAGGCGGCCAACCGCAGGCCGAGACCGAGCAGGTGCTGACTTCGATAATCGGCCGTTCCAACCAGGTCATCCTCGACAAACTGGGGGTGACCGACCGTAACCTCGATGTCCTGTGGATCGCCAAGGCCGACTTCGATCAGGCGGTCGCCCTGGTCGGCGGCACGCCCGAAGACGTCATCGTCCGGGTGATGGCGATGAGCAACACGGTATACGGCGAGCCGGTCATCGGCCGCCTGGCCCTCTATCCCAACAGACTTATCTACTCGGCCGGCGACGCCGTCTACCACGGGGTCTTCGACGCCGGCGCCAACTCCAAGCAGGCCGAAGAGGTCGTACTGTACTTCCTCCACCAGGTCAACGCCCAGGCGATAGCCACCGGTGTCCTGCCTGACCCGCTGCAGGGCACGGTCGGAGTCATCAGCGGCGCGCAGGTCTTCGAGACCGTCAGCAAGGTCAAGCACTACGGCGGCAAAGTCGAACTCACCGCCGTGGCCAAAAACGATATCTACACCGCCGGCCCGCTCCATATCGACATACGGGTGCGTAGCGCCCAGTAGCGAACGCGGCTCTGGCGCAGGCGCGGCTACAACCCAGAATATACCGGGTAAGAATCCTGCTTAACAAGCAGGATTCTTTGCTTTTACGGAGAATTAGCTATATAACCAAATAAGTTATGTAAACAACATAATTTTTTTGGC
>JAEZLU010000074.1 GCA_023415075.1 Bacillota bacterium | reverse complement strand
GCGATCATGCTTCAAGGCACCAGCTCCCATGTCGGCAAAAGCATACTGACCACCGCCCTCTGCCGCATCTTCCACCAGGACGGCTACGCCGTCGTTCCCTTCAAGGCCCAGAACATGGCCCTTAACTCCTATGTCACCAAAGACGGCGGCGAGATGGGCCGGGCCCAGGTGGCCCAGGCTGAGGCCGCCGGCCTGGTGCCGACCGTAGACATGAACCCGGTGCTGTTAAAACCCACCGGCAACGCCACCTCCCAGGTCATCGTCCGCGGCCGGCCCATCGGCACCATGTCGGCCGGCCAGTACCACACCGGTTACAGCCGCCAACTGCTGACGGTTGTCGAAGAGTCTCTGAGGAAGCTCCAGGCCGCCTTCGACATCCTGGTCATCGAGGGTGCCGGCAGCCCGGCCGAGGTCAACCTCAAGGCCAACGACATCGTCAACATGCGCATAGCCAAACTGACACCGGCCCCCGTCCTGCTGATTGCCGATATCGACCGCGGCGGCGCTCTGGCCTCGATCGTCGGCACCCTCGAACTGCTTGAGCCGGATGAGCGTGACCTGGTCAAAGGCATCATCATTAATAAATTCCGCGGCGACATCAAACTGCTGCAGCCGGCGGTCGACTTCCTGGCCGCCAAGACCGGCAAGCCGGTGGTAGGCGTCGTTCCCCACCTTGAAAATCTCGGCATCGACGACGAAGACTCGGTCTCTCTCGACGACAAAAAAGGGGGCGGGTCGGGGGCGCTTGAGATAGCCGTGCTGCGGCTGCCCAAGATATCCAACTTCACCGATTTCGACGCTCTGGCCGGCGAGGAGGACGTCAGCCTCCGCTACATCCGCCCTGGCGAGCCGCTGGGCCGGCCCGACCTCGTCATCCTTCCCGGCAGCAAGAATACCACCGAAGACCTGCTTTATCTCCGCGAGCAAGGCTACGACCGCGACATCCGGGCCCTTGTGGCCGTCGGCACGCCGGTTATCGGCATTTGCGGCGGCTATCAGATGCTCGGCCGTGAGGTCCGCGATCCTGATCATACCGAGTCGGACCACGACCGGGTGGACGGCATCGGCCTCCTGGATGCCGTCACCACCTTCGCCGCCGACAAGCTGACTCACCAGGTAACTGCGACCTGCCGCGACTGCCGTTTCCTTGGCATGGGCTATACCGGCAGCGACCTTACCGGCTACGAAATCCATATGGGCCGCAGCGAGTTTCTCACCCCGGCCGATCCGGCCTTCACCATCACCTCCCGCTCTGGCAAGGACCTCAGACATACCGACGGCGCCGTGCGGGCCGACGGTCTGGTCATGGGCACCTATATCCACGGCATCTTCGACAACGATGCTTTCCGGCGGGCGCTCTTAAACGCCCTGCGATCCCGTAAGGGCCTGCCGCCGCTTGCGGTGACCGGCGACAACCGCCGCCGCAAACAGGAGGCCTACGACCGGCTGGCCGCCACCGTCCGCGCCAGCCTTGACATCGACCTCATTTACCGCATAATGGGGGTGAAATGCTGAACACCGCTAAATACCTGCCGCTGTTGGCCCTCGTCCTCGACAGCCTTATCGGCGACCCGCGGACCGGCTGGCACCCGGTGGTCCTCGTCGGCAACCTCATCGCCGGTCTCGAGAAAATTCTCCTCAGAGCGCTTGCCTCGCCTGGTCGCAAACGGCTGGCCGGTCTGCTGCTGGTTGTAGCCGTCCTTGCGCTCACCTATGCCGTCGCCTGGGGTCTTGTGGCCGCTCTGGCGGGCCTTCATCCGCTCGGCCACCTGATCGGCAGCGCCATACTGCTGTCTTTCGCCATCTCGCCCCGCAGCCTGGCTGAGGCTGGTCGCGAGATTCAGCGTTTGCTGGAGGCCGGCGACCTCGAACAGGCCAGGCAGAAGGTCGGCTGGATCGTCGGCCGCGACACCGCCCGACTGGACACACCGGAAATCACCCGGGCCACAGTCGAGACGGTGGCCGAAAATATCGTCGACGGCATAATCTCACCCCTGTTCTACGCCGCCCTCGGCGGCGCGCCCCTCGCCATGCTCTACCGCGCCGTCAACACCCTCGATTCAATGGTCGGCTATAAAAACGACAAGTACCGCGATTTCGGCCTGGTTGCCGCCAGGACGGACGACGTGTTTAACTATATACCGGCCCGCATTACCGGCCTACTAATCGTCGCCGCCGCTTTTATTCTCGGCTACGACGCCCGTGGCGCCGCAGGTGCCATCTGGCGGGATGCGGCCAAACACCCCAGCCCCAACAGCGGCATCCCCGAAGCCGGAGTGGCCGGCGCCCTGAGCGTCGAGCTCGGCGGCCTCAACTACTACGGCGGCATCGCGTCGCTGCGGGCCAGGATGGGCCGGCCGGACAACATACTGGCGCCTGCCCATATCGCCCGTACCATCAAAATAATGTACACCGTCACCGCCCTGTTCGCGGCGGTTATTACTTTAATTACTGTATATACTGTGGGGGAGGGCGGCTGATATATGGAAAAGTTCGTCACCGCACTGCAGTTTCTCACCCGCATCCCGGCCGGCGGCTCGCACGATGTCACCCCGGAAACCTTCGGCGGCAGCGTCAAGTACTTCACCCTGGTGGGGGCGGTTCTCGGCGGTATTCTGGCCGGCTTGTGCTACCTGGCCGACCCGTATCTGCCGGCCAATACCCTAGCGGCTCTCCTGATAGTTGTCGAGATCGGCCTTACCGGTGCCCTCCATTGCGACGGCCTCATGGACACCGTCGACGGCGTTTTTTCCGGCCGGTCGCGCGAACGGATGCTGGAAATCATGAAAGACAGCCGGGTGGGTGCCCACGGCGTCACCGCTTTCGCCGCCCTGCTGCTCCTGAAGTGGTCGCTTCTCACCGACTTGGTGCCTTCTCTGCCGCTGGCCGTTCTCTTCATAATGCCGGTGCTCGGGCGGCTGGCCATGGTAATCGCCATCATCTGCTTTCCTTACGCCCGCCCCGAGGGCCTCGGTAAGGCCTTCACCCTCTACGCCGGCCGGCCGGCCCTCTACTTCGCGGCCGCTCTCGCCGTCCTGCTGGTGGCGCCCTGGGGCCGGGCCGCCCAGCTTTCCCTGGTGGCCGCCGCCGCCTTCGCCTATCTCGCCGGCCGCTATTTCACCAAAGTGCTTGGCGGCCTTACCGGCGACATCTACGGCGCTGTTACCGAACTTACCGAGATACTCGTCCTCTTCGTAGCCCTGCTGGCCTGGCAATGGGCCCTGCCCTGGTAACAAAAAGGCGTCGCCCGCCGACGCCCGACATAGGGGAACAAAACAAATGATTGCAGCAAAAGTAAGCGCCCCCGGCTCCTGTGGTGAACTTGTCCAGGGCACGCTGGCCGGCCGACATTTCCTGATAACCTGCCCGATCGACCTTTACACCGCGGTGGCCGTCGAACCGGGCGGCCATATGCTAGCCGCCGGCGGCAAAACGATCGAGGCCGTCCGCCGGACCTGGGCTTACCTCGGGGTGTCCTGCCCGCAGTTCGCCATAACCGTCTCATCGGCGTTGCCCCCTGGCAAGGGTATGGCCTCCTCGAGCGCCGACATCAGCGCCGCCTGTCAGGCCGCCGCCCTCGCTGCCGGCCGGACTCTCAGCGCCGACGAAATTGCTGACATAGCCCTGTCCATTGAACCGACCGACGGCATTTTTTATCCCGGCGTCGTCATGTTCGATCATGTCTGCGGCCTTATTCGCAAGCCGCTCGGCGCGCCGCCGCCCATGAGCATCCTGATATTCGACGCCGGCGGCCAGGTTGATACCCTAGAATTCAACCGCCGCCGCGATCTGGCTGAGCTGAACGCCGCTAAAGAGGCTCAGGTCCGGCAGGCGGTCGAACTTGTCAGCCGTGGCCTTGCCACCGGCGACCCGCTTGCCATCGGCCGTGGGGCTACCCTCAGCGCCCTGGCCAACCAGGCCATCCTGCCGAAACCCTGTTTGAACAAAGTCATCGCCATCGCCGGCCGGTACGGGGCAGCCGGCATCAACACCGCCCACAGCGGCACCGTCATCGGCGTTCTGTTCGCCGGCCAGCCAGTCGCCGCGCTCGCCGGCTGCCGCGAGGCCATCCTGCAGGCTTGCCCCGAACTGCGGTTTTTGCGGCAGGCCCGCTTTATCGGCGGCGGCCTCAAACTGGAGGGAGGCGAGGACTGTGCCTGACCGCGACGCCTTCGAGCACGGCGGCAACCTCTACGCCGCCGCCCGCCAAGCCGGCCGGGCCCCGGAGGCCTTCCTTGACTTCAGCGCCAACATCAACCCCCTTGGACTCTCAGGCCGCGTACGGGCAGCAATCGAGGCCGCCCTGCCGCTCGTCGTCCATTATCCGGACGCCGCCGCGTCCGCCCTCAAAGAGGCCATCGCCCGCCGCTACGCGGCCGCCCCCGAACATATAACCTGCGGCAACGGCGCCGCCGAACTTCTCTACCTTCTCTGCTACCGGCGGCGGCCCCGCCGGGTGCTGGTGCCGGCGCCCACCTTCAGCGAATATGAGCGGGCGGCCCGGGCCGCCGGCGCCGTTGTCGACTACTTTCCCCTGACCACCGCCGACGGCTTTCGCCTCGACGCTGACGCTTTGAGCGAACGCCTGGCCGGCGTCGATATCACCTTTATCTGCAATCCCAACAATCCTACCGGCCGGATACTTCCCCGGCCGGCCGCCGAGCGGATCATTGCCGCCGCCGCCGGCCACGGGGGTCTGGTGGTTATCGACGAATCCTTCATCGATTTCCTGGCGGATGCCGCCGACCATACCTGCCGGCCGCTGCTGGCAGCCTACCCCAACCTGGTCATTCTCCAGTCGCTCACCAAGTTCTACGCCATCCCCGGCCTGCGGCTGGGGTTCGCCTTGGCCCAGGCGCCCGTCGGCCACCTGCTGGCGACCGGCAAAGACCCCTGGAACGTCAACAGCCTGGCTCAGGCGGCCGGTGTCGCCGCCCTGGCCGACGACGAATACCGGACGACTAGCATTGCTGCCGTCGCCGCCGCCAGGAACGAACTGGCCGCCGGCCTGGCCGCCCTTCCGGGAGTTCTTCCCTTGCCAGCGACGGCCAACTTCATCCTGGCCGACATCGCCGGCACCGGTCACACCGCCGCCAGCCTCCGCCAGGCCCTGCAGGCTCGCGCCATCCTCATCCGCGACTGCAGCAACTACCCCGGCCTCGACGACCGCTATATCCGCCTGGCCGTCAAACTGCCGGCCGACAACCGGCGGCTCCTGGCCGCCCTCGAAAAAACATATTGCAGGTGATTGCCGGTGACAACAAAACTCTTTCTCGTCCGCCATGGCGAGACCATCTGGAACAAAGAACTTAAATACCAGGGCCATACCGACACCCCCCTGAGCGAAGAGGGCCTGCGGCAGGCCGAACTGGTCGCCGCCCGCCTGGCCGGCGAAAAAATCAACGCCGTTTACGCCAGTGACCTTAGCCGGGCGATGATAACCGCCGAAATGATCGCCAACCGCCATGGACTGACGGTCGGGGCCGAGACCGACCTGCGGGAAATTAAATTCGGCCATTGGGAAGGCCTGACCTACGACCGTATCGTTGACGGCTGGTCGGATGAGATGAGCCGCCTCTATACCAACACCGACGAAGTCCGCATACCCGGCGGCGAAACCTTCCATGAACTTAAAGCGCGGGCGACCGGCGCCATCACCCGCCTGGTTGAAAAACACCGCGGCCAGAACATCGTCGTCGTCTCCCACGGCGGCACCATCCGCACCATAATCTGCGCCATCCTCGATATCCACCTGAACCATGTCTGGGACATCCGTCAGGACAACACCGCCGTCAACATCATTGAATTCTACAAGCACCGCACCCTGGTAACCCTGGTCAACGACGCCCATCACCTGCGGCCCGCCCTCAGGTAACCCTGGCCGGACTCATAAAGAACCCCCCGCATTTTAAGCGGGGGGTTCTTTTCGGTCAGCGCGGCCCCGGCGGCTTCTTGTGAAGAACGATGGTCGGCTGGGCGGCCTCGTAGCGCTCCACCAGGACAAACAAGACGAAAATCAGGCCGATAACCGCCCCGGCCACCGGCCAGTGACCGATGCCGAGCGCCTGCGGCAGGGTGACCGGGCCGTAAACGCCCCAGGTCAGGACCGTCGACTGCAGCCAGGGATAGGCCTCAGCGTACAGTGCGGCCCCTGCCAGCATTCCGCCGATAGCCCAGAGGGCATCGAGCCGGCCTTCGCCGAGGGCGGCTACCGCCGTGCCGGGGCAATAACCGACCAGGCCCCAACCGAGACCGAAGACCAAGCCGCCCAGCACTACGCTGCCCACTGTCAGCGGCTTGACGGCCAGCTTTACCAGCCCCAAGTCATAGAGCAGATAAACCCCCACCATGGCCACCACGACATGGGCCAGCATGAATTTGACGATGGTGAAATCCTGCAGCCGCAGCGCTCCGAGCTGCTTGTCGTACCGCAGTACCCGGCTCTTCTGCAGTAAAAAACCGAAAACGATGCCGGCCAAAAAGCCATTCAGCACTTCAGTCATCGGCCGCCGCCTCCCCCGTAGAGAATACGGGCCATGATTAGGCCGCCGACGAAGAAGCAGACCAGGGCCAGGTAGCCGCTGACCGCCAGTTGCAGCGTACCGCTAAGCCCATGGCCGCTCGGACAACCGTCGGCCAGCCGGGCGCCGAACATCGCCACCAGGCCGCCGACGAAAGCCCACGCCGCCCGCCGGCTGGGGGCCGGGCCGAACCGAGCCTGCCACATCGCCGGCACAGCCCGCCAGCGAAAGCTTCCGGACAGGGCTGCCGCCAGGAAGGAGCCCACAAAGATGCCGGCCACGAACAGCCATTGCCAGTCTATCTGCGGGACCTCCCGCAGAAAATACGCCATCTTCGCTACCCGGTCGGCGTCGAAGAACTTCTCCACCAGTCCCGCCGTACGGACAAAGGTGGTGGACGCGCCGAGGTAATGGCCGGTCATCCACACCGACGCGATGGTCACAAGGCCGCTTAGAGCCCCGGCCAGGTAAGGATTCCAGCCGCTGTCGTCCCGCATGCCATAACCTCCTTACAATAATTCTAATAAATACTATGCCGCTCGCGGCAATATTGTCGCTGCCGCCACGAACATACGCCGGTTTGCCGGGCATTATGTAAGCGCGCCGGCTGCTGCCGCATATTATACTGTAGAGCAAATAAGCGGTCACTTCGCAAGGAGGAACCTTTCATGGCCAGGAAAAGAAAAAAATCCGGCGACCGGCAGATGGTGGTCACCTCCCTGACGCCGACCACGGTGCAGTTTCCGATAATCGCCACCGAGGTTTTCTGGGAACTTAACCCCGAGCTCCAGACCTTCGTCGAAAATAAACCGCCCACGTACTTTCCCAGCTACTACAATTATACCAACTACAGCAAATACGGCAGCAACTTCAAAAAAGGCACCACCTTCGGCTGCGCGCCCCGCCGCCTATGCGTCCCCCGTCCCTGTGCGCCCGTCTAGCCTCGGCGGCATGCCGCCGTCTGCCAGCAAAGCCCCGGTCCTATGGCCGGGGCCTTTTGCTTTTCCGTCGGACCCGCTCTTTTCTTAAATCATATATCGGGGACTGCCGCATATTTTTTTAGGGAAGTGTTATCAGGCAAGGAGCGGGAAACCGATGATTCTCATTAAACTGGCAAAAGTCCGGCGGGGGGGCAGCTACTGGGGTCTTACCGTCTTCCTCATCCTCAGTTTTTTCATCGCCCTGGCCGCCCTGGACTGGCTGGACGAGAAGGAACTTGCGGCCATCCCCGGCCAGCCGTCGCAGGCTCCGACCGGCAGCGTAGAGCTCGTTATCAGCGTCCCCGAGCGGATTCTGTCGGTCTACAGCGACGGCCAGCTTTATAAACGCTACCGGATCGCTGTTGGCAAGGATTCCACGCCTACCCCCATCGGCGAATGGAAAATCGTCTGGAAGGACTACAACTGGGGCACCGGTTTCGGCTCCCGCTGGATGGGCCTCAACGTCCCCTGGGGCATTTACGGCATCCATGGCACCAACAACCCCTGGTCCATCGGCCGTTACGCCAGTCACGGCTGCATCCGCATGCGTAACCGCGACGTCGAAGAACTCTTCGAGTGGGCGTCGCTGGGAACGCCGGTCAAAATTACCGGCCGGCCGGTCAAAGTCGAGCGGCGACTGAAATATCAGATGACCGGCGCCGACGTCGTCATCCTCCAGCTCAGGCTGAAAGAACTCGGCTACCTGCAGTCGCGGGCCGACGGCCTGTTCGGGATGGAGACCGACGCGGCCCTGCGTGCCTTTCAGGTGACCAGCGGCCTCGAAGCCACCGGCATTGTCGATAAACCTACAATCCAACTGCTTGGCCTTTAGGCGGGGAGGAGAAAAAGTGAAACGCAACGCCTGGGGACTTTTTTTCGCTGTCGGCGCACTAGTGGCAGTAATGGCCGGCGGCCATCTGCTGCAGGACCATGAACAAGCGGTAAAAAAAGTGCCGACAACCCATAAAGTAATCGCCCTTACCTTCGACGACGGGCCGCACGAGGGCACAACGCCGGCCTTGCTGTCGGTACTGGCGGCCAAAGATGTGCGGGCCACCTTCTTTATCGTCGGCGAAAACGCCGTCAGGTGGCCGAAGCTGCTCGCGGCGGTCGCCGCCCGCGGCAATGAAGTAGCCAACCACAGCTACGATCACCGCATCGCCACCCGCATCAGCCGCGACGATTTTTTCGCCGACCTGGCGAAAGCTGAAGCCGTTATTATGACGGCCGCCCCCAAGCCGGTCTATTTCCGGCCACCGGGCGGCGGCTACAACGACCGGCTGGTGTGGGAACTTAGGCAGCGCGGCTACACCACCATCCTTTGGTCGGTCGACCCGCGGGACTGGGAACGCAGCAGCGCCGAGCGGACCGCCGGCTATGTCGTCAAACATGCCTTCCCGGGAGCGATCATCCTGCTGCACGAAGGCAACGGGGCCATTCAGACGCCGGCAGCCGTAGCCGTGATCATCGACCGCCTGCGCGAACAGGGTTACAGCTTCGTTACCGTCAGTGAACTCTTGCAGTACTATGAAGTCCACAACTAGCACCTTCGACAAATTGATCGCTTTTGCAGGAATTGTCGTCGGATGCCAGAATATTATTGTTAACTAGTGGATATCTTAAACCAGCCTACACTCAAGGGGGTCACCTATGCGCCGCCGTATCTTATCTTTGCTGCTGCTCTTCCTCTTTATCGGCCAGGCGACTATTCTGGCCGCGCCCCCGCCGCCCAAGGTCGACGCCGAAGCCGCCCTGCTGATGGTCGCCGGTACTCGCCGCGTTCTCTACTCCGTGAACGCCGACGCCATCATGTATCCAGCCAGCACCACCAAAATAATGACCCTCCTGGTGGCTCTGGAAAGAGGTGACCTGAGCAGCATCGTCACCATCAGCGCCCGGGCGGCCGGTTGCGACGGCTCGAGCCTCGGACTGCGGGCCGGCGATCGGCTGACCCTGGGGGACCTCCTTACAGGCATGATGCTGGTTTCCGGGAACGACGCCGCCGAAGCCGTGGCTGAGCACATCGCCGGCTCAGTGCCGGCCTTCGTCGAACTAATGAACGCCCGCGCCGAAAAAATGGGCCTGACCAAGACCCACTTCAGCAACCCCCATGGACTGCCCGAGCCGGTCAACCACTACACCACCGCCAGCGAACTTGCCCGTATCACCGCCCAGGGGCTGCAAAACCCCGAGTTCGCCCGCATCGTGGCCACCCGCAACTATATCGTGCCCTTTGTCAACCGGGCGGCTGTCCGCGTGACCAGCACCAACAAACTCTTCAAAACCTATCCGGCGGCCAACGGCGTCAAAACCGGCTACACCGAAGCGGCCGGCGACTGCCTGGTGGCTTCGGCCAGGCAGGGCGGCGTCCAGCTTATCGCCGTGCTCCTGAATGACGACGAGCGCTGGACCGACGCTACCCACCTTCTCGATTACGGCTTTGCCGTCGCCGCCGGCGGGCAATAACTGAGGAAAGTTCCCGCCAAAGCCCCGCCGTACTATGCGGCGGGGCTTTTTCCGCGGCCGGAAAATGCCGCCCGATTCATCGACTTTTCCGACAAAGAAAAGGAAAGGCCGCCCTTGATGTCAAATACTGTTGGTAAATGGCGGAAGTTCTCATAGCCGCCGGAGAGGGCAGGTGATAGACGTGCCGTGGATTCTCGGACTGGACGGCGGCGGCACCAAAACGGTGGCTTTGGCCGCCGACCTCGCCGGCCGGACTCTCGGCCGGTGTGAGCGGGGCGCGGCCAACTACCATGTCGTCGGCCTGAGCGAATTTGCCGCCCTCCTTGGAAGCATAATCGAAGAACTGACCCACGCCGCCGGCCTGGCCGGCCGCGACCTTGTTCTCATCAGCCTCGGTCTGGCCGGCGCCGACCGCCCGCGGGACCGGGAACTCATCCAGGCCGCCATCGCCGAGCAGGCCTTTACCTGTCCGGTGCTTGTCAGCAGCGACGCCCGCATTGCCCTTGCCGCCGGTCTGGGGGCGAGGGAGGAGGGCATCGTCCTTATCGCCGGCACCGGCTCGATAGCCTACGGGGTCAACCGCGAGAGTGAAACAATCCGCGCCGGCGGCTGGGGCCATATCGTAAGCGACGAAGGCAGCGGCTATGACATTGGCCGCCAGGCCCTGGCCCGCAGCCTGCGGTCCTGGGAGGGCCGGGACAAGCCTTCGCTCCTGCCGTCGGAAATATGCCGCCGGCTCGGCCTGGCAAACTTAAGCGAGCTTGTCGGTTTTGTCCATAACCCGGCAACCGCCAAGGCCGACATCGCCGCCCTGGCCACCCTGGTAATTGCCGCCGCCGAACAAGGCGATGCCCTTGCCGGTGATATAGTGGACGAAGCTGCCGGCTCCCTGGCCGGACTAGTGCAGTCGGTCATCGACCGCGGTTTCCCCGGACGGGCTGCCGTGCCGGTGGCCACCTACGGCGGCCTGCTGCTAGGCTGCCCGCAGCTGCGTTGCCAGGTAGCCGACAAACTGGCGCCGCAGGCGATTTTTCTGCCGCCGGGGCCGGAACCGGTTATGGGGGCGCTGAAAATTGGTTATGACTATCTGAAGGACGGGTAAACGCTATGTACTGGAACCTCGACGACATCCTTACCGAACAGGCCAATCCCCGCACCGCCGGCCTCGACAGGCTGTCCACCGCCGAAATTCTCGATCTGATGAACGACGAAGACAAAACCGTTGCCTTCGCGGTCGAAAAGGAACTGCCGGCCATCGCCCAGGCGGTCGACGCCATTGCCGCCGCCCTCAAAAACGGCGGCCGACTCGTGTACATCGGCGCCGGCACCAGCGGCCGGCTCGGCGTCCTCGACGCCTCCGAGTGCCCGCCCACCTTCAGCACCGACCCCGGTATGGTCGTCGGCCTGATCGCCGGCGGCGAAATCGCCCTGACAACGGCCGTCGAAGGCGCGGAGGACGACGCCGGCGCCGCCGTCGGCCAGCTCAGCCAGATCGACTTCTCGTCCCGCGATGTCCTGGTCGGCATCGCCGCCAGTGGCCGGACCCCCTTCGTCGTAGCCGCCGTCGAGTACGCCAATCGTCTGGGTGCCTTCACCGTCGCCATCAGCTCCAGCCCCTCCTCGGCGGTCGGCCTGGCCGCCAAACTGGCCATCACTCCCCTGGTGGGCCCGGAAGTCATCGCCGGCTCCACCCGCCTGAAGGCGGCCACGGCCGCCAAACTCGTCCTTAACATGCTGACAACCGCCACCATGGTTAAACTCGGCAAAGTTTACGGCAATCGGATGGTCGACCTCAGACCGACTAACTTCAAACTGTGGGAACGGGCCAAGCGGATTGTCGCCGAAGCTGCCTGCGTAACCCGCAAAGAGGCCGAGGAGGCCCTGAATCTGGCAGACTGCAGCGCCAAAGTCGCCATTGTCATGCTCAAGGCCGGCTGCCCGGCCGACGAGGCCAGGCGGCTGCTGGCGGCGGCCGACGGCTACGTCGGCAAGGCCATCGAACTCGCAGACGGAAAATAGACCCGCTTTAAGGAGTTACCGATGAAAATACTGCTCGTATGTTCCGGCGGCATGTCCACCGCCATCGTTGTCAAGGCTATTGAACAAGAGGCCGCCAAAACCGGCCGCACCGTGACCGTCAAAGCGGCCGCCGCCAGCGAACTCGCCGAAACCGTCAAAGGCGGCTGGGACGTCGTCCTCGTCGCCCCCCAGGTGCGCTACCGCCTGGCCGAGTTCCAGGCCGCCGCCGCCGAAGCCGGCGTGCCGGTCGGCCTCATACCGCCCCAGGGCTACAGCCCGGCGGGCGGTGCCGTCATCCTTCGTGAAGCTGACAAAATTCTTGAGTCGGGGCAGGGGAATGCCTGATGGACAAGGTTTTCGCCTGGCTCGACCGCTACCTTATACCGGTTATGACCAAACTGTCCGAGCAGCGTCACCTCCGGGCTGTCCGTGACGGCATCATCTCCACTATCCCGCTTATCGTCGTCGGCAGCTTCTTCCTGATCATCGCCTTCCCGCCGGTGCCGGCCCTCGCCGCCCTAGTCAAACCCTACACCACCGAAATACTGCTGCCCTTCCGCCTCACCATGGGCCTAATGGCCTTCTACGCCACCCACAGCATCGGCTACCACCTGGCCCGCTCCTACAAGCTCGACGGCGTGGCCGGCGGCATCCTGGCCCTGGCCGCCTTTCTCCTCACCTCGATGCCGGTCACCCTCGAAGGCCGGGGGCTGGCCCTGCCTATGGAAAACCTCGGTGGCGGCGGCATGTTCGTCGCCATCGTTATGGCCATATTCGCCGTAGAGATCTACCGCTTCACCCAGGAGAAACGGCTGACCATCAAAATGCCGGCCGGCGTGCCCGAGTCGGTGGCCCGTTCCTTCGAGGCCCTTATCCCGGCGGCTGTCATCATCCCGTTAATCTGGGTCATCCGCGATCTGGCCGGCTTCGACATCCAGCACTTCGTTACCGGCCTGTTCGCGCCCCTAGTCACCGCCGGCAACACCCTCACCGGCATCCTTGTGCCCATCCTCCTTATCAGCCTGCTGTGGGCTACCGGCATCCACGGCGATTCGGTCGTCGGCACCGTCGCCCGCCCGGTCTGGCTGGTCCTCCTCGATCAGAACCTCGCCGCCGCCGCCGCCGGCCAGCCCATCCCCAACATCGCCCCCGAGCCCTTCTTCCAGTGGTTCGTCTTTATCGGCGGCAGCGGGGCCACCATCGGCCTCGTCTTTCTCATGCTCACCTCCAGCCTGCCGTACCTGCGTGGCATCGGCAAGGCCACCTTCCTGCCTGGCGTCTGCAACATCAACGAACCGGTCATCTTTGGCGTACCGATAATGCTCAATCCCCTGCTGGTCGTGCCCTTCATCCTCGGGCCGCTGGTCATGGGCATCCTCACCTACTTTTCCATGGCTTTCGACCTTGTCACCAAGCCTTATATCCTCGTCCCCTGGACGCTGCCGGCCCCCATCGGCGCCTACCTGGCCACCGGCGGCGACTGGCGGGCCAGCGTCCTCGTCCTTGTCAACATAGCCGTTGCCACCCTGTTCTACTACCCCTTCTTCCGGGCCTATGAACGCAAACTCCGTCAGGAGGAAAACCAATGAGCGAAGAAATTATCTTCACGATAATCCTCCACGCCGGCAATGCCCGTGCCGAAGCCTACGAAGCCCTCACCGCCGCCCGCGCCGGCGACTTCGAAAAAGCGGCCGGCCACCTGGCCCAGGCCGAAAACGAGGCTGCCGCCGCCCACCGGGTCCAGGCCGACATCATCCAGCGGGAAGCCGCCGGCGAAAAACAGGATATGTCGCTGCTGTTCGTCCATGCCCAGGACCATCTCATGACCGCCATCGCCGAAAAAAGCATCATCAGCCATATGGTCGAAATGGAAAAAACTATCCGCGACCTCACCAGCCGCCTGGAGGCCAAGAAATGAACAAACTCAAAATAGCCGTCATCGGTGGCGGCTCCAGCTATACCCCCGAACTCATCGAAGGCCTGCTCCAGCGGGCCGGCGAACTGCCGGTCGGTGAGCTGTGGCTGGCCGATATCGAAGCCGGCCGCGACAAGCTTGCCGTTATCGGCGGCTTGGCCCGCCGGATGGCCGCCCGCGCCGGCCATCCCATGAAAATCGAGACCACCCTCGACCGACGGGCCGCCCTTAGAGGAGCCGCCTTCGTCGTTGCCCAGATCAGGGTCGGCGGCCTGGCTGCCCGGGTGAGCGATGAGCGCTTTCCCCTGAAGTACGACGTCCTCGGTCAGGAAACAGTCGGCCCCGGCGGCTTCGCCAACGCTCTTAGAACAATCCCGGTTATGCTGGCCATCGCCGCCGACATAGCCGAACTCTGCCCGGACGCCTGGCTGATAAACTTCACCAACCCCTCCGGCCTGGTCACCGAAGCCCTCCAGCGCCATAGCCCGGTCAAAACGATCGGCCTGTGCAACGTGCCGATAAACATGGTAATGATGGCCGCCAAGCTGCTGGCCGCCGACCCGCGCGACGTGGCCATCGACTTCGCCGGGCTCAACCACCTGGTGTGGGGGCGGCAGATAACCGTCAAGGGCGAGGACGTCACCGGCCGGATCATTGACATGCTGGCCAACGGCGCTGCCCTCACTATGAACAACATTCCCGACCTCAAGTGGGACGTAGCCTTCCTCCGCCGTCTCGGCCTCGTGCCTTGCCCTTACCACCGCTACTACTACATGACCGACCGTCTCCTCGAAGAGGAGCAGGCAGCCGCCGCTCCCGGCGGCCCCGGCACCCGGGCCGAGCAGGTACAGGCGGTCGAGGGCAAGCTGTTTGAACGCTACCGCGACGAAAAATTGGCCGAAAAGCCGCCCGAGCTCGCCAAACGTGGCGGTGCCTACTACTCTGAAGCCGCCGTCTCGCTCATCAGCGCCATCCACAACGACAAAGGCGAGATCCACACCGTCGACACCGCCAACCGCGGCGCCATTGCCGGCCTTGAGGACGATGCCGTCGTCGAGGTAAACTGCCGGGTCGGCCGCGATGGTCCCCGGCCCCTGCCGGTAGGCGAGTTGCCGGCCGACGTCCTGGCCCTCATCCGCCAGGTTAAGAACTACGAACGCCTGACCGTAGAGGCCGCTGTCAGCGGCGACCGGGATACCGCCCTAGTGGCCCTGGCCGCCAACCCCCTGGTGCCGTCGCCGGAAGTCGCCGCCAGCCTGCTGACCGACCTTCTGGCCCTCAACAAACAATACCTGCCGCAGTTTTTCCGGCAGGCCTGATGGAGAAAATAATGCGCAAACTGATAATAAACGCCGACGACTTCGGCCTGACCCCCGGCGTGAATGAGGGCATCCTCCGCGGCCTTACCGCCGGCATCGTCAGCGACACCACCCTCATGGTCAACACCGACCACACCGCCGCCGCTGTCGCCTTGCTCAAGCAAAGCGGCCGCAAAGCCGCCGGCCTCCACCTAAACCTTACCTGCGGCGCGCCCATTTTGCCGGCCGCCGACGTACCCAGCCTGGTTGACGCCGCCGGCCGCTTCCGCCGCCCGGCCGAAGCGGCGGCCGCCGCCCTCGAGCCGGCCCACGCGGCCCGCGAACTGGCCGCCCAGGTGGAAAAGTTCCTGGCCGCCGGCCTTGAACCCACCCACCTCGACAGCCATCACCACATCCACGCCCACCCGGCCCTCCAGGACATAGTCATCGACCTGGCCCGACGGCTGGCGGTGCCGCTGCGGCAGACAGGCCCGGCTCACCGCGAGCGGATAACCGCGGCCGGCGTCGCCTGTCCCGACCATTTCACCACCGCCTTCTACGGCCCTGGCGTCAGCCGGGAAAACCTCGCCGCCATTATTGCCGGGCACCGGGATGGCGTCCTTGAGATCATGTGCCACCCGGCGGTTGCCGACGACCTGCTGCCGCGGATAAGCTCCTACAGCGGCGACCGACCGCGGGAACTGGCCCTCCTGACCGACCCGGCCATGAAAGCCTTGCTGGCCGAGGCCGGCATCGAACTTGTCAGCTACGCCGCCCTAATACAGGCCGGCAACCATACCGCAGGAGGGAACAAATGAAGGAAGAAACGATTACCGTAACCAATAAGATCGGCCTCCACGCCCGCCCGGCGGCCCTGCTGGTCAAGACGGCCGCCGCCTTCGCCAGCGAAGTCACTTTGGCAAAAGCCGACAAAGCCTTCAACGCCAAAAGCATCCTCACCGTCATGGCGGCCGGCGTGCGCCAGGGCGATACCGTAACCGTCCGCGCCAGCGGCGACGACGAGGCGGCGGCGGTGGCGGCGGTGGTGGCCCTATTCAAATCCAACTTCGGCGAAGAATAGGGCAGGGGCGCCCATAAGCCCCCATCTGCGTTGTTGGTCCTGCGCGTGCTCGCTCGCCGTACCTTACGTGTACTGTCTCGCTCGCATGCTCGGCCCGCCTAGCATCTGGAGGCTTCTGAACACCCCTGATAGTGAACAGCAATTTGATGGGGAACTGCAATAACGAATGGGGGAAAGTCCGTGCTATCTTGCGGCCGCATTTACGGCAAAGTTATCCTTGTCGTCCTCGTCTTCCTGGCCCTGCCGCTTTTTTCCAGCGGCTGCGCCAGCGCCCCGCC
>JAEZLU010000067.1 GCA_023415075.1 Bacillota bacterium | reverse complement strand
AAGAAAGTCGATTACACCAAATCCAAGAACCTCATCCTGACCTCGGTCGTCCTGGTCAGCGGCATCAGCGGCGCCGCCGTCAAATTCGGCACCGTCGAGCTCAAGGGCATGGCCCTCGGCACCATTGTCGCCATCGTCATCAGCCTGCTGTTCGAACTCTTCAACCAGCTCGGCTGGGCCAACGACACCGAGCCCAGCGCCCCCGGCATCCATGTTTCCGACGAAAAAGGGAAATAGACTGTCGGTGGTAAATTAATAAATAGGCAACCGTAGGAGGCCCGCGGCTGCGGGCTCCTTCTTTTCCCGGGGGGACAAAAGCCGATGCCGGAAGCGCTATCAGCCGACGCCAGGATAATACCCGTCCTTTTCGGACAACCTTTTGGCGGCAGCGTGCACAGCGTCTTCGCCGCCGCCGTAAACTTCACCGGCCCCGTCGGCGACCTGTACACACTGGCGGCGGCCGGCAAGAGCGACGCCCCGGCCACTGTCCGGGTGGCAGTTAACGCTTTCGACCGCTACGGCCTGCAGCCCGGTGACGCCGTCACCGCCGCGGCCGGCAGCCTGATCTGCGGGCCGCTGGTCATCGCCTCAGGCGCTCTCCGTCCATGGACGGCCGTGCTGCCGGCCTTTCCCGCCGACGCTGCCGGCCGGCAACGGCTGGCCGGCAACCTGGCAGCCCTGCGGCGGCTGGTGACGACCGACGGCAAGGTCGGCGGCCTGTGGGCCTTCGGCAGCGGCCGGCCGGGCCGGACCATGCTGGCCCGCGAACTGGCGCTGCGGGCCGGCGCCCTGCGGACCTGCCTGCTGGCAGCTCGTCCGGACGAGGCGCTGGCGGCCGGCTGCCGTCTGCTTGGCCTGGGGATCGGCCTTACGCCGGCCGGCGACGACTTTCTCACCGGCCTCATCCTGACTTTCCGGCTGGCGGGCGCGCCCTTCGGAAAAGAATATCACCGGCTGGCGGCCGGCCTTGTCTGCGAGGCCGCCACCGCCACCGGCCTTATCAGCCGGTCCATGCTGCGGCACGCGGCCGACGGCTGGGCCGCCGCCGACCTCATCGGCCTGGCGGCTGCCCTGACAAACGCCGGCGAAACTGAGGTCCTTGCGGCCGCCGGGCGACTTTTAGCCAACGGCGCCACCTCGGGCACCGATCTGGCGGTCGGCCTGGCCACCGGCCTTGACCTAGGTTTGCAACTGGCGAAAGAGGTGAATAGCTAATGATAGTCAAAGTCGAAATCAAAAAGAACACCTACTACGACTCGGTAACCCTGATGTCGCTGACCCAGCGCATCGCCGCCCTGCCCGGGGTGGCCGAGGCGGTGGCCGTCATGGCCACGCCGATGAACAAAGAACTGCTGGCCGGCGTCGGCCTGCTGACCGATGAGGCTGCCGCCTGCGGACCCGACGACCTGGTGATCGCCCTGAAAGCCGACAGCGAAGCGGCCTGGCAGGCAGCTCTCACCGAATTCAGCGGCGCCACCACCAAGCGGGCTGACGACCAGCAAACGACCGTCAGCTTTGCCACCATCGCCGGCGCCGTTCGCCAGCTGCCGGCGGCCAATCTGGCGATAATCTCGGTGCCGGGCGAGTATGCGGCCCGCGAAGCCCGCGCCGCCCTCCGCCAGGGGCTTAACGTCATGCTGTTCAGTGACAATGTCGCCCTGGCTGACGAAGTCGAACTCAAGAAAATCGCCCACGAGCAGGGCCTCCTGCTGATGGGCCCCGACTGCGGCACCGCCATCGTCAATGGCGTCGGCCTCTGCTTCGCCAACGCCGTCCGCCCGGGGACTATCGGCGTCGTCGGCGCCTCGGGTACCGGCACCCAGGAAGTCACCGTCCACATCCACCGCCTGGGTGAAGGCCTGTCCCAGGTGCTGGGCACCGGCGGCCGCGACCTGTCGGCCGAAGTCGGCGGCATCATGATGCTCGACTGCCTGGCCGCCCTGACCGCCGACCCGGCCACCAAGGTCATCGTCCTCGTCTCCAAGCCGCCGGCGCCGGCGGTCGCCGATAAAATCCTGGCAGCCGTCAAAGCTGCCGGCAAACCGGTCGTCATATCCTTCCTCGGCGGCGACGCCGCAGCGGCCACCGCCGCCGGCGCCCATTTCGCGTCCACCCTGGAGGGCGCCGCCCAGGCGGCCGTGGCCCTGGCCCGCGGCGAGAAACCGGCGGCAGCCTGCCGTCACGAAGAACTGGAAAAAATGGCCGCAGCCGTCAGACCCAAGCTGGCAGCGGGCCAAAAATACATTCGCGGCCTGTTCTGCGGCGGCACCCTCTGCAAGGAGGCTGAGCACATCGCCGGCGTAGCGGGCGGCGGCCACAACTTTATCGACCTCGGCGACGACGCCTATACCGTCGGCAAGCCCCACCCGATGATCGAGCCGTCCCTGCGGCTGCCCCATATCGCCGCCGCGGCCGCCGACCCGACCACCGCCGTTATCCTTCTCGACGTCGTCCTCGGCTACGGCTCGCACGCCGACCCGGCGGGCGTCACCGCACCGGCCATCGCCGCCGCCAAGGAGAAGGCCCGCCAGGCTGGCCGGCACCTCGAGATCATCGCCTATGTCTGCGGCACCGACACCGACAAGCAAGGCAAGGCCGAGCAGGAGCGCAAGCTGGCGGCCGCCGGGGCCACCCTGGCCAAGAGCAACGCCCGCGGCGCCTACCTTGCCGCGGCCATCGCCAAGGAGGTGGCTAAATGAAAAAGCAAATTACTGAACTGTTCGGCGAAAAACTGACGGTCATCAATATCGGCGCCCCGGTGTTCAAAGACGATCTCGACGCCCAGGGGACGACCGTCGCCCAGCTCGACTGGCGGCCGCCGGCCGGCGGCCGGCCGGAACTCGTCGCCGCCCTCGACCGCCTTACCGACAGGCCGGCTATCGACGCCGCCAACGCCCGCGTCGTCGAAGCCATCGTCGCCGCTCGGCCGGTGCTGGTCGACGTGGCCCTCAGCGCCCTCGAAGCCGTCCCTGGCATGACGCCGACCACCATTCTCCACGCCGGCCCGCCGGTAGCCTGGGAGAACATGGCCGGTCCGATGCGGGGCGCGGTCATCGGCGCCCTCATCTACGAAGGCCTGGCTGACAGCGAGGCCGCCGCCGTGGCCCTCGCCGCCTCCGGCAAAATAACCTTTGCCCCCTGCCACGAGCACGGCGCCGTAGGCCCGATGGCCGGCGTCACCTCAGCCTCGATGCCGGTGCAGGTCATCGAGAACAAGACCCACGGCAACTTCAGCTACTGTACCCTCAACGAAGGCCTCGGCAAAGTCCTCCGGTTCGGCGCCTACGGCGACGAAGTCATCCAGCGCTTGCGCTGGATACGGGACGAACTGGCCCCCGCCCTCAAAAAAGCGGTCGCCTTAAGCGGCGGCATCGACCTCAGGACGCTGATCGCCCAGGCTCTCCACATGGGCGACGAATGCCACAACCGCAACAAAGCGGCCACCAGCCTGTACATCCGGGCCATCGGCCCCTGCCTGGTCAAAGCCGGCCTGCCGGCCGAGACAGTCGCCCGCGTCCTCGAGTTCATCAACTCCAACGACCACTTCGCCCTCAACCTGTCGATGCCGGCGGCCAAGGCGGCCCTCGACGCCGCTCACGGCATCGAGAACTCCACCATCGTCACCACTATGTGCCGCAACGGCTACGAGTTCGGCATCCGCGTCAGCGGCTGCCCGGGCAATACCTGGTTCACCGGCCCGGCCCAGATGATCAAGGGCCTGTTCTTCCCCGGCTACAGCGAAAAGGACGCCAGCCCCGACATCGGCGACAGCGCCATCACCGAGACCTACGGCATCGGCGGCTTCGCCATGGGCGGCGCCCCGGCCATCGTCCAGTTTGTCGGCGGCACCCCGGCCGACGCTCTGGCCTACAGCCGGAAAATGTACGAAATAACCACCGCCGAAAACCCCAACTACACCATCCCCAACCTGGGCTTCCGCGGTACCGCCACCGGCATCGACGTCCGCAAGGTCATCGCCAGCGGCATCCTGCCGGTCATCAATACCGGCATGGCCCACCGCCTGCCGGGTGTCGGCCAGGTCGGCGCCGGCGTCGTCAATCCGCCGCGGGAATGCTTCGACAAGGCTTTACTGGCGCTAAATGCGCGCCTGAAAAATATTTAAAAGCGAGGGATAATCATGGTAAAAAACTGGGACAAAGTTAAAATGTATGACCTTACGCAAAAACTCAGCCACCTCACGCCGCCCTGGCCGACTTATGAGCCGCTGCAGATCAAATTCTTCAAGCGCCTGTCCTCCAACGGCGCCAACGGCCAGGTAATCACCACCTCCAACCACGTTGGCACCCACCTTGACGGCTCGCTCCACTTCTGCACCCACGGCCGCGACATCGCCAGCATTCCGCTGACCGACCTCATCGGCCCGGGCGTCGTCGTCGACCTCAGTGACATCTACGAAGACTATGGCGTCTATACCTCCAAGGACATCATGGACAGGGTCGACGTCCGCAAGGGCGACATCCTCATCATCCACACCGGCGCTTACAAGTATGGCTGGGATCAGCCGGAAGCCGACGAAGTCCGCTACATGGTCAAGCATCCCGGACCCACCCGCGAGTTCTCCAAATGGTGCTACGACATGCAGTTCAAATGGCTGGGAGTCGACGCCGGCTCGGCCGACCACCCGATGAACACCAAGATCCGCGACTGGTGTCCCCGCCAGGCGGATGAATGCGACAAGCATTTCCGCGCCAAATACGGCAAAGGTCTTACCGACATTTTCCCTGACGACCACTACCAGCTTATGCATGTCGATCTCTTCCACCACAACATCATCCATGTCGAAAACATCGGTGGCGACGTCACCAAGGTTTTGAACAAGCGGCTGATCATCGGCTGCTACCCCTGGCGGTTCGAGGGCGGCGAGTCCTCCATCTGCCGCGTCGTCGCCTATGACGAAGAATAACCACACCCTGCATCCCGTTTGGCGAGACCTTCTGGCTGCCGTGCCGCCGCCTCCCGTCGTCACCCTCATCGGCGGCGGCGGCAAAACCAGCCTTATGTATTACCTGGTCGCCGGCCTGAAGGCCGCCGGCCGGCCGAGCTTCGCCGTTGCCACCGCCAAGCTGTTCATCCCCGAGGGCGACGACCGGCGGGCCGCCATCGTCACAAGCCTGGCGGCCTGCCGGCAGGCGGTGGCTGAATGGCGGGACTCGGCTCTCATCGTCACTCTGGCCGGCGAGCGGGTCGTCGGCAACCAGCGCAAGCTGGCCGGGCTCGACCCCACCTGGGTGGACGCCCTGGCCGGCGAAACCGATGCCGCCCTCATTGTCGAAGGCGACGGCTCGGCCGGCCTGCCGCTCAAGGGCCATCTCGAACACGACCCGGTCGTCCCGGCCGCCACCCGCCTGTTGGTCCCGGTCGTTGGCGTCGACGTCCTCGGGCGGCCGCTGGCCACCCCTTACGTCCACCGGCCGGCGCGGGCCGCCGAACTGGCCGGCGTTCCTGTCGGGGCGACAGTCAGCGAGGAAATAGTCGCCAGGCTGCTGTTACATCCGGACGGCTACCTCCATAACTGCCCGCCCGGCTGCCCGGTAGTACCCTTCATCAACAAGGCCGAGGGCGAGGCTGGCCTCCGGGCTGCCGCCGGCCTGGCCCGGGCCGTGCTGGCCGCCGGTAACCCGGCGGTGGCCGGCGTCGTAATCGGCAGCATCGACCGCCGGGAATTCCGCTTTCTGCCGCGAAAGTAGAAAAATCGGCCAGGCCCCTTGGCATTTTGGCGGAAAAAGGTATAATAGTATCAATACAATAGCCGCAAGACAAGATATTTGTCTTGCGGACTTTATTTAAGCAGGGTGGAGCGTGGTATCATGAGAGTCGTAATAACCATCATCGGCCATGACCGGGTCGGCATCGTCGCCATGGTCAGCACGGCGCTGGCCGCCAGCAACGTCAATATCCTCGACATCAACCAGAACATCATCAACGGCTTTTTCAACATGGTAATGATCGCTGATATCAGTGGCGCCACCGTCAGCCTCAAGGA
>JAEZLU010000048.1 GCA_023415075.1 Bacillota bacterium | reverse complement strand
GCCACCTCCAGCCGCTTCTCCAGGCGCCGGGCGTAGGTCGCCAGCGGATAGCAGAGGGAAAAGTACAGCAGGCCGGTGACGACATAAGCCGGGCCGTAGTACAGGTTGCTGCTGGACCAGGAGTCGGCGTGGTACATCAGCTCGCCCCCGGCCACCATCGCCAGGACCGAGGTGTTCTTGATAAGGCTGACCGCCTGGTTGGTGACCGGCGGCAAGACTATCCGCCTGGCCTGGGGCAGGATGATATGCCGCATGGCTGTCCAATAGCCGAACCCCTGGGAGTAGGCCGATTCGAGCTGGCCGCGGGGAATGGCCTGGATGCCGGCCCGCACCGTTTCGGCGATATAGGCGCCATGGTAGACGCCTACGCCCAGCACGCCGATCGCGAAGACCGGCAGCACCAGACCGAGGTGCGGCAGCCCGTGGTAGAGGAAGAAAACCTGAATGACCAGGGGCGTGTTCTGGATAGCCTCGATATACACCCGGTTGACCAGCCGGCCCAGCCGGGTCGGCGCCGCGCCGGCGACGCCGAAGATTATCCCCAGCAGCAGGGCCAGCGCCAGGCCGAGGCCGGCCACGGCGATGGTCGTGGCGAAGCCCTCGGCGAATATCGTCCAGTCCTCTAGCAAGGCCAGCCACTTAAAGCCGGCAAAAGGACCTGGCACTATTTCAGCCCCCATTTTTGCAGCAGTTTATCCATTTCGCCCGACTTCTTCATATCGGCAATGGTGTCGTTGATCAGCTTGGCCAGCGCCTCGTTGGATTTCTTGGTCGCCGCTCCGTACAGCTGCGGGCTGTAACGGTCAGGCAGGATGACCACCGAATCGTCCAGATAGCCGGCCAGAATGGCGACATCGATGCTGAAAGCGTCCACCCGGCCGGAATCCAGCGCCGTTTTCACCTCGGCGTAGGTGCCGTATTCCTGGAAAGTCACCTTGCCACCGAGTTTATCCAGTTCCTCCTGGAGGGCCTTGCGGCTGGTGGAGCTCTGGGCCACGCCGATCCGCTTGCCGTTTAAGTCCTTGAGGCTCTGAGCGCCGGACGCCTTTTTCACCATCAGGCCGACGCCGTCGGTATAGTAGGGATCGGAGAAATTATAGCTCTTCTTGCGCTCGTCGGTAATCGTGAAGGTAGCGACGACGACATCCACGTCGCCGTTGTCCAGCAGCGGTCCGCGGGTTTTGGCGACGACCCCCTGCATATCGACCTTGTTCTCGTCGCCGAGGATTTTTTTGGCCAATGCCTTGACGAGGTCAATCTCGAAACCGTCGATCTTGCCGGTCTGCGGGTCTTTATAGCCGAACTTCGGCACATCCACCTTTACGCCGGCCTTGAGGACGCCGCGGTCCTTGATCGCCTTGATCTCGGGCGGCACGCTGTCCTTCGGCGCCTCCTTGGCTGCGGGGGCGCCGCCGCAGCCGGCGGCCAGGACGCCCAAGGCCAGTAAAACGATCACAAACAACGCTGTCAGTTTCTTCATGGTTCATTCCTCCTGTTTTGAATAGCTTAATGGAGTATCCGGCTCAGGAAAAGCTTGGTGCGCTCGTGCTCGGGATTGGAGAAAAAGTGCTCTGGCGACCCCTCTTCGACGATCTGGCCGCCGTCCATGAATATCACCCGGTCGGCCACCCGGCGGGCAAAGCCCATCTCATGGGTCACCACCACCATGGTGATGCCCTCGTTGGCCAGGTCGACCATAACGTCGAGCACCTCCTTGATCATCTCGGGATCGAGGGCCGAGGTCGGCTCGTCGAATAGCATTATCTTCGGGTGCATGTTGAGCGCCCGGGCGATGGCCACCCGCTGCTGCTGGCCGCCCGACAGCTGGGAGGGATAGCAGTGGGCTTTTTCCGACAGGCCGACCCGCTCCAGGTAGGCCAGGCCGGACGCTTCGGCCGCCTCGCGGCTGACCCCTTTCAGCGTCATCGGCGCCAGCGTCAGGTTTTCCAGCACCGTTTTGTGGGGATACAGATTGAACTGCTGGAAAACCATCGCCGCCGACTGGCGGACCTCATTGACGCGGGCCTTGGGGGCGGTGATCTCCATCCCGTCGACGACTACCTTGCCGCTGCAGGGCTTCTCCAGCAGATTCATGCAGCGGATCATCGTGCTCTTCCCCGAGCCGCTGGGACCGATAACCACCAACTTCTCGCCGGCGGCCACCGATAACCTGATATCCTTCAATACATGGAGCTGACCGAAATACTTGTTGACTCCCTCCAGATTGATCACGCTAGCCACTCCTTTCATAAAAAAAGGCCGCCCATTCCGGAAACGCCGGAAATGAGCGACCCTGCTCACAAAGAAAATTAATAAACCCAAATAAAAACCGCCCAAATCCGTACAATTACGAATTTGAGCGGCCTTGCTCGCAACACAATCAGTTTTTTCTATTGTATAACCAGTTCACCCCAAAAAGCAAGAACAAAAAATAAATATAAATATTGAGAAAATAGCACCTCCCCGGTTTCCAGATCCCCCAAGCCTCGCCGCTACCGGGCTTGTCCGAAAAAGAGCAATACTGTCGAAAAATTTTTGGACCGGCGGCTGCTTTTGATATGGAATTTTTTAGAAAAATGATATATACTATTAATAGATTCCCCCATCATATCGGCTACTAACGCGGACGGACTCGCCTCTGT
>JAEZLU010000351.1 GCA_023415075.1 Bacillota bacterium | reverse complement strand
GACAGTTCAGCCAGCAACGTGGTCACCGTTGCCGCCAGTTCAGCCAAGGCCGGCGGCAGGCCGGCCGGAAAAGCCCGCGCCAAAGAAGCCGCCGCCTCCAGCCGGCCGGCCAGCGTCGCCATACTCTCGGCGCCGTTCCTGGCGCCCTTCAGGAGAGCCGCCAACCCCTGCGGCAACCCGCCTTCCGTCTGGCTGGCGGCCTCACCGGCCGCCATGGCCACCGCCTGTGGCAGTTGGCCCTGCAGGCTGGCCTGCCGGTCGAGCACTTTTGTCAGCTCGCCGAGTAGCAGACGGATACCGGCATCGGTCATAAGTTCAACCTGCGGTAGTTGAACAACCGCGGCCCCCGCGCCGGTCGGACTACGGGCCTCCTGGCCCTGGCCGGCCGCCTGGGCTGCCCCCAGCCCCGGCTCGGGCGGCAGGTTAGCGGTAATCTTCATCGAACAGGCTCCCCTCTTCCCTTACCGGCGCGAAGCTACGCCGGTGAATGCAGCACGGGCCATGGCGGCGCAGGGCCGCCAGGTGGTCGGGGGTCCCGTAGCCCTTGTGGCGGGCAAATCCGTACTGCGGATGCTCCGCATCCAGCGCTGTCATCATCCGGTCGCGCTCAACCTTGGCGATGATCGAAGCGGCGGCGATCGACGCGCTCAGGGCATCGCCGCCTATCAGCGCCCGCTGAGGCATCGTCAGCGCCTTTAACGGCACGGCGTCGGTCAGCACCGCTTCCGGCAGCGGCCTGAGGCCGGCTACCGCCTGATACATCCCCTTCACTGTCGCCTGATAGATATTTATCCGGTCGATTTCCTCGACGCCTATCGACACCATGCTCACCGCCAGCGCCTTGGCCCGTATGAGCTCATACAGCCCTTCCCGCTGGGCGGCTGAAAGCTTCTTCGAATCATTTAGCCCCGGCAGCCTGAGATCCGGCGGCAGGATGACCGCCGCCACCACCACCGGCCCGGCCAGCGGTCCCCGGCCGGCCTCGTCGACGCCGGCCACCAGTCGCCGGCCATTCTCGTAATACTCGTTCTCATACTTCAGCAGTTGTTCCAGGCGGGCATGCTCCTTGGCCAGCGCCGCCTGCCGGCGCTCCCGGCGGGCCAATAATTCGCCCACCGCAGTCCGGCGGTCGGCCGCCAGCTCGGCCAACAGTTCGGCCGACACCTCGTCGCCTGCCAGCAGGGCCGCGATTTCGGCCACTGTCTTCCCGTCCCTCATCCCGGTCACCTCCGCCTGCCTGCCGTTAATATCCTATCTATGTATTCTTGACCAGCCAGCTAAATCCTGCCGACTAACCGGCCGGCCCGTGCGGCCGTCGGTAAACGCCTATTTTCAGCGGCCGCCAAAAGAGGTAAAATATTAATGTTCGCACCTTCACCTGCCGGCAAAGGAGAAACCCATGTCTGATAACCGCCCTGCTCCGCGCTACCTTCCCTGGCTCATTCTGGCAGCCGCCATCGTCATCAACCTCACCATGGGCTTCAATTACTCCTGGAGCGTCATAAAAAAAGCCCTGGTCAACGACTGGCACTGGACAAACGTCGAGGCCGCCTTTCCCTACACCGTCTATTCCATCGTCTACGCCACCTCGATGTTCTTCGCCGGCCGGGCCCAGGACAAATTCGGCCCCCGGCTGGTCGCCAGCTTCGGCAGCCTGGTGCTGGCCGTCGGCATGCTCACCTGCGGTTACGCCGACTCGCCGTTGACGATGGCCTTCGGCTACGGCCTGCTCGTCGCCGTCGGCTTCTCGATGTGCTACGCCACCACCATCCCCACCAGCGTCAAATGGTTTGCGCCGGCCAAGAAAGGCGTCGTCACCGGCATCGTCCTCGGCGCCCTCGGCCTGGCCGCCGTATACATGGCTCCTTTAGCCAACTGGCTGCTCGCCATCCGCGGCATCCCCGCCGTTTTCCTCATTCTCGGCCTCGGTGCCGCCGTCACCATCTTCCTGATTGCCCAGCTCCTGCGCAACCCGCCGGCGCCGGCCGTCCACCCCGCTGCCGCCGCCGTTCCGGCCACCGCCGAATTAGTCTGGCGGCAGACACTAAAGACCGCCACCTTTCGCAAACTGTGGGTCATGTTTTTATTTCTCAGTTCGGCCGGCCAGATGATCTTTGCCCACATGGCGACCATTGCCAAGACCCAGGCCACCTGGGAAGGCGGCTTCTATCTCGTCATCCTTTTGGCCCTCTGCAACACCGGCGGCCGCATGGCCGGCGGCGCTCTCTCCGACCGCTTCGGCCGCATCGCCATTCTGAAAGCCGTCTTTTTCTTCTTCACCCTCAACCTGGCTTTCTTCCCGGCCTATGACACCCCTGGCCTCCTATCGCTGGGCGCTGCGGTAACCGGCCTGTGCTACGGCGCCTGCATGGCCCTCTTCCCCCTGCTCACCTGCGACTACTACGGCGTCAAAAACCTCGGCGCCAATTACGGCATCCTCTTCACCGCCTGGGGCTGTTCCGGCCTCCTCGGCCCGCTGTACGCCGGCTGGGCCGCCGACGTCACCGGCAGCTACGTTATTGCCTACTACCTGTCGGCCGCCCTTCTCCTCGTCTCGCTGGCCCTTGCCTTCACCGTCAGGCCGACCCAGACCTGCGACCCCTCATAAAATAACGGCCGACTATGACGGCCGTTTTCCGTTTCCCGATGATTAAAGCCCCGCCAGCCGGCGCGAACCGGCGGGCGGGGCTTGTCCTGTCATATGTTCCTTTCGCTGGGCGGTGCGTCGAGGGTAAAGCGTCCGAGCTTGCCTTCGCGGAACTCGCTTAGGATGATGCGGCCGGCCTTCTCGCCGTCGACCGCGCCGCCGCTCCTGAGGCAGCCGCGACGGGCGCCGATGCGGTTCAGCAACTCGCCGTCCTCTTCCGGCAGCGGCTCCTCCAGCTTGAAACGCTCGCACAGCCGGCTGGGATAGTTCTGCCGCAGGAAGGCCAGCAGCCTGAGCACCACCTTCTCGCGGTCGTAGACCTCATCGCTGATGGCGCCGGTGATGGCCAGCCGGAAAGCCGCGTCCTGGTCCTCCAGCTTAGGCCACAGCACGCCCGGCGTGTCGAGCAGTTCAAGATTCTTGCCGATTTTCAGCCACTGCTGGCCGCGGGTCACCCCCGGCTTGTCGCCGGTACGGGCGGTGGCCGTGCCTAATAGGCGGTTGATAAGCGACGACTTGCCGACGTTCGGGATGCCGAGGATCATCGCCCGCACTGCCCGCGGCCGGATGCCTTTGGCGGTAAGTTTGGCAAGCACGGCAGCCGCCGCCTCCTGGGCTTTGCCGACAAGCTGCTTGGTGCCGCCGCCGCCGATCGATTCGACGGCCAGCGACGCCTGCCCGCCCGAACGGAAAAAGGCCAGCCAGCGCTCTGTCGGCTCCGGCTCGGCCAGATCTGCCTTATTAAGTACTATTACCCGCGGCTTGCCGCCGACGATCTCGTCGATTACCGGGTTGGCGCTGGCGGCCGGGATGCGGGCGTCGCGAAGTTCGATGACCACGTCGACCAGTTTCAGCTGCTCGCGGATCATTTTCTGGGCCTTCGCCATGTGTCCGGGAAACCAATGGATAATCATTTTCGCTCACTTCTTGCCGGTAAGGCGGTAAAATGAAGCCCCTATACAGACAAATTACCGTGAAATGTTGAAGAATTTCAGAGAAACCCCAGAGAAAACACAGAGAAATTACGGCAGGGATTTCATCTGGTCAAGCGGCCAGAAAACCACGACCGCTTTGCCTTTGACCAGGTCGTACGACACAAAGCCGACATCGCGGAACCGACTGTCCTCGGAGTTATTGCGGTTGTCGCCCATCACGAAAATGTGGCCGGCCGGCACGGTCGCCAAGGGATAGGAGCCGCGGGTCTTCTCGAGGATATAGGTCTCGTTCTGCAGCTGGCCGTTCACGAAAACCCGGCCGTCCTTTAACTCCACCGTGTCGCCCGGCACGCCGATAACCCGCTTGATGAAGTCGCGGCTGGGGTCGCGTGGATAGCGGAACACGACAATCTCACCCCGCTGCGGCTCCTTGAAGCGATAAAGGAATTTGTTGACGACCAGACGTTCGCCGTTCAGGAGGGTGGGCCGCATCGACGGGCCCTCGACCATATACAGCTCGACGATGAAGTAGCGGATAAAGAAGGCTAATACTACGGCAATAAGGATTGAAATTATCCAATCCTTGATTTCTTCGCCGAGAGAAGTTTTCAACAGTATTCCTCCCCTGCTGGATGAAGAAGAGGGACTGGAGCCAGTCCCTCGTTTTGCTACCGCTTTTCTCTAATTCTGGCCGCTTTGCCGGTAAGGCTGCGCAGGTAGTAAAGCTTCGCCCGGCGAACGATGCCACGGCGGACCAAATCGATTTTCTCAACCCGCGGGGCGTGGACCGGGAAAGTCCGCTCTACGCCGACGCCGTAGGAGATGCGCCGTACGGTGAAGGTTTCGCGGGCGCCGCTGCCCTGACGCTTGATGACGGTGCCTTCGAAAGCCTGGATACGTTCACGGTTACCTTCAACAACCTTTACATGGACACGAACGGTGTCGCCAGGTTTGAAGTTCGGAACATCGGTGCGGAGTTGTTCTTGTTCAAGTGCTTTTAGAATATCCATTGAAAGTTCCTCCTCATACTAGACGTTCGTGCCGCACCGGCAGAGGACCGTCCGTTTTACACATGTTGGATTATACCATATGTTTTCCAAAAAAACAACAATTATTCCGGCCGTTCGCCGGCCTGCCACCAATCACTGCCGAGCAGACGGTCGAGGATGATGGCGACGGCCGCCCGGACCGGCAGATGATTGTAATCACTGCGGCCGTAAATCGGCTCGAGAATGTAGTCAAAGCCGGCCATGACCGTTTTTTCGATGCCCCAGCCGGTACCGAACAGCAGCAGGACGGGAGCGTCGCCGGTTTCGATTATGGTCCGCAGTTCTCCGTAACCGACGGTATTGGCGTAGCGGCGGGCGTCGGTGGTGACAACCAGCGGCGGCCGTCCTTCGTCGGCGGCGATAGCGGCAGCGACCTGGGCGATATCATCGGCGACGGCCAGCACCGACAGAGCCTCGCGGCGGTCGGGGTTGTACTCGCCGCCGTAGCCGTCCCGCCAGTAGCTGAGAATTTCCTGGGCCAGGGCCTGCTGGCTGGGCAAGGGATGAATGATATAATAGCGCTTGATATCGTATGTACGGGCCGTGCGGGCGATGTCGTGCATATCGAAGTTGGTGAGGGCGGTGGCGATGATCTCGCCGTTCTTGTTGTAGATGGGGTGATGGACCAGCCCCAGATAGACGGCAGCGGCCATCAGTCGTCCGCCTCCTCGGCCTTTATCTCGGCCAGCAGTTTGGCGTCAACCGGCGTCAGTTCGTGTTCGTCCAAGAGGTCGGGCCGGCGGGCCAGGGTGTTTTTCAGCGACAGTTTGCGCCGCCAGCGGGCGATCTTGGCATGATCGCCGGACACGAGGATTTCCGGGACCTCCCAGCCGCGAAACTCGCGGGGCCGGGTGTACTGGGGATACTCCAGCAGACCGTCGGCGAAGGAGTCCAGGTCGGCGGCGTCGGCCGCCCCGAGGACGCCAGGCAGGTGGCGGGCCACGGCGTCGGTTACGACCATGGCCGGCAGTTCGCCGCCGGTGAGGACGTAGTCGCCGATCGACAGGGCTTCGTCAACCAGGTGCTGGCGGACGCGGTCGTCCACTCCCTCGTAGTGACCGCAGACGAGGACGAGATGGTCGTAGCCGGCCAGTTCCCTGGCTTTGGCCTGGGTGAAGCGGCTGCCGCCCGGGCACAGCAAAATCACCCGCCGGCGGGCACCGGCTTCGGTCATCAGGCTTTCCACCGCCCGGAACACGGGCTCAGGCTTCATAACCATGCCTGAGCCGCCGCCGAAGGGGTAGTCGTCGACGATGCGGTGCTTGTCGTAGGTGAAATCGCGGGGATTGGTGACACTGATATTCAGAATACCGGCGTCGACCGCCCGCTTGAGTATGCTGTGGCCCAGCGGGCCGTCGAACATTTCAGGGAAGAGCGAGACAATATCGATACGCATGTTATTCCCATTCTTCCTGGAGTTTTACCACCATTCGACCGCCGTCGATGTCAATAAGGCGAACGACCTCCTTGAGGGCCGGGATGAGAAGCGGCCGCTCCCCTTCCCGCTCAACGATGTAGACGTCGTTGGCGCCGGTGGCCAGGACGTCGGTGACTTCGCCGTGGAAGGCGCCCTCTTCGTCATAGACCTTAAGGCCGATGATGTCGAAGGTGTAGTACTGGCCGGGCGGCAGCTTGACAAGATCCTGGCGGCCGATCTTCAGCAGCTTGCCGCGCAGGAACTCGATAGCGTCGCGGTCGTCAAGGCCTTTGAACTTCAGGAGGACGAACTGTTTGTGGTACTTGGCGCTCTCGACCGCCAGCCGGCGGCCGTCGTCGAGGATAACCTCTTTGAGGGTACGGAAGCGGTCGGGGAAATCGGTAAGCGGCATAACACGAACGTCACCCCGCACACCGTGCGGGGCAACAGCTTTGCCAATGGCTATAAGGGTGTCGGTGGTGGCCATGATTATGAGCGGAAAGCGATGATCTTGCCGTCTTCCAGCAAAATCTCTGCCGACATCATGCTGTGCAGGTCGTCGCCGACACTGACGGTGATAAACCGTTCCATGTTTCCTTGGACGATTTCGGAGCCGATTTCCAGTTGAGCCGCTTCTTTCAGCTTTTCCAGCGCATGGTTCTTGAAGTCGAGGCGCTTTTGCTTCTCGCCGTCAATCTGCTGGCGGAGGGCGGTGAGCCCCTGGGCGTCGAGCCTGGCCTGCTCGGCCATGACCCGTTTGGCGTGAAAGTCGATCTGCTGGAGCTCCACGTCAGCCTTTTTAATGGCATCCTGGATTTCAGCCGCCATTTGGCTTTTCAGTTGTTCGGTGACCTTGGCCTTTACGGTTACCGGGCACTTCAATGTCATGCTTTCCATAACTGCTCAGCACCTTTTCAGATGATTTCCACCATAATCTTCTTGTTTTCCTTGGTTGCCGCGGCTTTGACGACCGTGCGCATGGCTTTGGCGATACGTCCTTGCTTGCCGATCACCTTGCCCATGTCCTCGGGGGCTACCTTGAGTTCATAGGTGGTCATGCTGCGGTCGGACGTGGCGGTTACCACTACCTGGTCAGGATTCTTGACGAGGGATTTGGCGATAACTTCGATAAGCTCTTTCATAGTTATCATGCCTCTTTCTTGCCGCGCTTGAGCTCATCCCACTTTTTCATGATACCGGCCTGGCTGAACAGGTCCTTAACAGTGTCAGTGGGCTGCGCGCCTTTTTGGAGCCAGTCGATAGCCTTCTCTTCATCGAGTTTGACGGCAGCCGGCTCGGTGGTGGAGTCGTAATGACCCAGGCTTTCGATGAACCGACCGTCACGCGGCGACCGGGAGTCGGCGACGACTACGCGGAAGAACGGGCTTTTCTTGGCACCCATACGCATGAGACGAATTTTGACCGCCATGTACAAATCACCTCCTTTATAGAATAGCCACAATTTGTGGTTTTATCGCATGAAAGGCAGTCGAAAACCGCCTTTTTTGCCGCTTTTTTGCATCTGCGTGACCTGTTTCATCATCTTGCGGGCTTCGGCGAACTGTTTCAAAAGCCGGTTGACGTCCTGGACGCGGGTGCCGCTGCCGAGGGCGATGCGCTTGCGGCGGCTGCCGTTGATGATCGAAGGGTCGCGGCGCTCGCGTTTGGTCATCGAGCGGATGATGGCCTCGGTCTGCTTGAGCTGCTTCTCGTCGAGCTCGGCTCCCTGCAGCTGCTTGGTCAGTTTGCCCATGCCGGGTATCATGCCGAGGATCTGGTCGAGCGAGCCAAGTTTTTTCACCTGCTGGAGCTGGTCGAGGAAGTCGTCGAAGGTGAATTCCTCTTTGCGCAGCTTCTTCTCAAAGGCCTGGGCCTTCTCGATGTCGATGGCCGCTCCGGCTTTTTCGATGAGCGACATGACGTCGCCCATGCCGAGAATGCGGGAGGCCATGCGGTCGGGGTGGAACGGCTCGAGGGCTTCGAGCTTCTCGCCCATGCCGGCGTATTTGATGGGGCAGCCGGTGACCGCTTTGACGGACAGGGCCGCACCGCCGCGGGCGTCGCCATCCAGCTTGGTGAGGATGACGCCGTCGAGGCCGAGTTCGCCGTTGAAGCTTTCGGCAACGGTGACGGCGTCCTGGCCGGTCATGGCATCGACCACCAGGAGGATTTCGTGGGGCTTGACGGCCTGCTTGACGGCTTTCAGCTCGTCCATGAGCTCGGCATTTATGTGGAGACGGCCGGCGGTGTCGATGATGACGACGTCGCGGGCGTAGGCGTTGGCGTGGTCGATGGCCTTCTTGGCGATGGTTACCGGTTTCTCCTGGTCGCCCAGGCTGAAGACCGGCAGATCGAGCTTCTCGCCGAGGACCTGCAGCTGCTTGATGGCCGCCGGCCGGTAAACGTCGGCGGCTACGAGGAGCGGCCGCTTGTTCTGCTTGACCAGACTAAGGGCCAGCTTGCCGGCGGTGGTGGTCTTGCCGGCGCCCTGGAGGCCGACCAGCATGACGACCGTCGGCGGCCGGGGCGAGATGGCGATGCGGCTGACGGTGCCGCCCATGAGGGCCGTCAGTTCGTCGTTGACGATCTTGATGACCTGCTGGGCCGGCGTCAGGCTGCCCAGCACCTCCTGGCCCACCGCCCGCTCCTTGACCTTGGCGATGAAGTCCTTGACGACTTTGAAGTTGACGTCAGCCTCGAGGAGGGCCATGCGCACCTCGCGCAGGGCTTCTGTGACGTCGACCTCGGACAGTTTGCCGCGGCCGCGGAGCTTCTTGAATGTTTGCTGGAGCTTGTCGGATAAGCCTTCAAATACCATATCGCAGCCTCCTGTGAGGGGCAGATTTAGCGGTTCAAAAGATCGGTCAGCAGGGCCAGGGCCTCTTCGGCCGCCGGCTGACGGCGGCATTCGGCCGGCAGGGCCTGCAGGCTGGCCTGCACTTTGGCGAGGGTTTCGCGGTCGCGGCGATGGCGCTCGACCAGGCCGAGCTTGGCCTCGTACTCGGTCAATAGCTGCTCGCTGCGGCGGATAATATCGTGGACGGCCTGGCGGGATACGGCGAACTCGGCGGCAATCTCGGCCAGCGAGCCGTCGCTCAGGTAGTGCATCTCCAGGCAGCGCTGCTGCTTCTCGGTCAGGAGCGCCCCGTAGAAGTCGTAGAGTTCGGCTATTTTCAG
>JAEZLU010000177.1 GCA_023415075.1 Bacillota bacterium | reverse complement strand
AGCGCCTGCCGACAAAGTCATACTTATCGTCGCCGGTCTCCGCCAGGTAAAGAACGTAACCGCCGCTATCCATGCGGTCGCCGCTCTGGCCCGCGACGACGTAAAGCTGATCCACGCCGGTCCGGTCTTGGAAACCGAAGCCGCCGCCGAAGTACAGCAGGCCGCGAGTCGCTACCCCTGGTTTACCTCCCTCGGTGAAGTCGCCCATGAAAAAATGGCGGCTCTTTACCGCCGGGCCGCGGTTATCGTCAATACCTCTCTTTCCGAAGCCATTCCTGGCAGCATACTTGAAGCCATGTACCTCGGCCGGCCGGTTGTCGTAGCCGACATCGCCGGTAACCGGGCGGCCGTCCGTCACGGCCAGACAGGACTGATATACAAAGAGCCGGCCGACCTGGTAGCGGCGCTGGCCGCCCTCATCGACAACGACACTTATGCCGCCGCTCTGGGCCGCCGAGCCGCCCGGCAGGTCCGCCGGCAATTTTCTCCCGCCGCGGAAATTGCAAAGTATTGCCGCCTTTACCAATCGGTTCTTAGAAAGAGGGGTAGAAATGGCCCGTAAGGTTACCAAACGCTACTGGCTCGACGAGGTCGAACCAGGCATGGAATTGTCCGGCAGCCTTGTTACCGAAAATGGCAAATTTGCCCTCGGTGAAGGGACAATACTTACGCCTAACCTCATCGGACGTCTCCGCGGGTGGGGGGTGGAGTATGTTGAGGTAAGGGTTGTCGACGAGACCAAAGAACGGGAGCCCGTCCGCCTCAGCGCCCTGCAGAAGGCAGTATCCGAGAATTACAACGATACTGTCTCAACCCTCAAACGGTCCTTCGAAACAGTTCGCTTTTTCAAACAGGTACCGCTCAAAGAAATGAAGGAGCTAGCCGATACCACCATCGAACCGTTCATCAACACCTCCGGTGCCCTCAATCACCTGCTTGTTGTCCATCGTAAAGACGACTATACCTTCCACCATTCCATCAACGTCGCCGTACTCTGCGGCATTCTTGGTCGCTGGCTGGGCTACCGCGGCGAGGAACTGAAAGAAGTGGTGATGGCAGGCCTTCTGCACGACATCGGCAAGACCCAGATACCGCTGGAGATACTTCGCAAACCCGGCGCCCTTAGCGAAACCGAAATGGAACTCATGCGTCTTCATACTACCCGCGGTTACAACCTTATCAAGGAAATGAACCTGCCGCCGACGATCGCCTTCGCCATCCTCCAGCACCATGAGCGCGAAGACGGCAGCGGCTATCCGCTCAAAGTGACTGGCGAACGAATTCACCCTGTAGCCAAAATCGTCGCCGTCGCCGATATCTATGACGCCATTACCTCCGAGACAGTATACCGCAAGAAACGGACTCCCTTCGAAGCGGTCGACGCCCTGGTTAAAGACATGTACAACAAACTTGATCCCAACATTTGCACCGTCTTTCTTAACAACGTCCGCGACTACTTCGTAGGCAATGTCGTCGCTCTCAGCGACGGCCGGGAAGCCGAAGTCGTTTACCTGGGCCAGTTCACATCGGCCCGGCCGGTCGTCAAAACCGAGGACGGCGAGTTTATCGACCTTGAGCAGAACAAAGAACTGAGCATACTTGAACTGGTTCGCGCCTGAGGCTGTTGACGAAACAGCCTCAATTGCTGTTAATTAGCATAGCCTGGACCGACCAGGCCACATAATATGCCTATCAACATTATAAGGAGTGCAGTAAGCATGAAAGCCGTTGTCCTGCTCTCCGGCGGGCTTGACTCCACCGTCTGTATGGCGGTGGCCGACGCCGCCGGTTGCGAACTTCTTCCCATCAGCTTCGACTACCAGCAGCGCCACGGGCGCGAACTCGAATGCGCCCGGCGGGTTGCCGCCCATTACGGCGTCAAAAACCATCTCATAATCAAGACCAACATGTCGGCCATCGGCGGTAGCGCCCTCACCGATGCCGCTATCGATGTCCCGGCCGGCGACGCTGGCCGGCAGGACATACCGATAACCTACGTACCGGCCCGTAACCTCATTTTTCTCAGCTATGCCCTCGGCTACGCCGAAGTTACTGGCGCCGACCGCATCTATATCGGCGTCAACGCCCTGGACTACTCCGGTTATCCTGACTGCCGGCCGGAATTCATCGGCCTGTTCCAGACTCTGGCCGACTACAGCACCAAAGCCGCCGTCCAGGACGGACGCCGCATCGTCGTCGAAACCCCGCTAATCAGCCTCACCAAGAAGGAAATCGTCCTCCTCGGTGTCAAGCACGCCGCGCCCCTGGGCCTGACCACCAGCTGCTACGCCGGTGGGGCCGCCGCCTGCGGCCGCTGCGACAGCTGCGTGCTCCGCCTCAAAGGTTTCGCCGAAGCCGGGCTTACCGATCCAATTGACTATATCGGCCGCTCGTAACACACACGGAGGTACGCGATGAAAGATGTGCAAAGCCTGGCCGACGAACGCGGCATCGCCATCCAGAAGGTAGGCGTGAGCGAAGTTCACCTGCCATTTCTTATCAAAACCAAGGGCGGCGCGTTCCAATCGGTGCTTGCCAACATAAAACTTACCGTCGATCTGCCCCAGGAATACAAGGGCACCCACATGAGCCGCTTCATTGAAGTACTCAGCGAATGGAGCCAGAAACCGGTATCATATCGCGAGATGGAAGCGATGTTAAACGATATGATAAGCCGTCTGGATGCAAAGCGGGCCGGCATCGATATCAACTTCAAATACTTCATCGAAAAAGAAGCTCCGGTCAGCGGTCTACGGGGCCTGCTCGACTACAACTGTGTATTTTCCGGCACCCTGGTGCGCGGCCAACATCTTGACTTTACTCTCGGCCTCACTGTGCCTTTTACCTCTCTTTGCCCCTGCAGCAAAGAGATATCCCTCTACGGCGCCCACAACCAGCGCGGCCTCATGCGGGTCAGGATAAAACTGCAGCCCGGCCGCTTCATCTGGATCGAAGACCTGGCAGCCCTCATGGAAGCCCAGGGCAGCGCACCGGTATTCTCCCTGCTCAAGCGGGAAGACGAAAAGCGCCTGACCGAGCAGGCCTATGAAAACCCCAAATTTGTCGAGGACGTTTTGCGGGACCTCGTCCTGGCCCTGCGCTCCCTCGACAAAGTCATCTGGTTTGAAGTCGAATGCGAAAACTACGAATCCATTCATAACCACAGCGCCTATGCCGCCCACGTCGAATCGGTCAGTAAACTGTAATAGCGAAAACAACTTGCGGCCGCAGGATTAATAAACAAAGCAACCTGAATATAAATAGCAACAAACAGCGAAAACGGCGGTGCTTTTGAGGCCCATGAACTGGAAATATTTTATCGCCGAATGTCAGGAACTGAAAGACTGGTTGGCCGGGCAGGGCTGGCAGGACAGCGAGCGGGGACTGATAACCGTCCTGGCTCTCCTGCTGCGCGGCGACCTTGCCCCGGAGGCCATCGTCGGCCTGGCAGGCGCCCGCCTGCCGCTGCCGGCGACCCTGCAGGCCCCGGCGGCGGCCGTACGGGAATACGAAATCCCGGACAACATCCACGCCATCCTGGCACGCTGGCAGTATAACCTGCCCCGCGACATCTGGCTCCTGGGTGAACTATACGAAAAAATGGCCCTGGGCCGCCGGACCCAGGGGCTTTTCTATACCGACCCGGTAATTATCGACTTTATCCTAGCCCACACAGTTGCTAAAGCCGACCTCCTGGCCGACCCCTTCCTGAAAATCCTCGACCCGGCCTGCGGCTGCGGCTACTTCCTGCTCAAAGCCTACGACTTCCTGAAAGAGCGGTTCATTGCCGGCCGTGATGAACTTGCGGCCCGCTTTCCGGCCGAAGACTGGTCGGAAGCCGGCATCCACCGCCATATCCTCACCCACAACCTCTGGGGCGCCGATATCGACGGCTTGGCCGCCGAAATCGCCGCCGCCGGCCTCAGCCTGAAGCATCCTGCCAACAAACACGGTCTGGTCGCCAACATCCTGATATGCGACAGCTTGCGCCGGCCGTCCTCCTGTGCTGCTGCCGATCACCGGGCCTTCTGGTCGGCCCGCTACGACTTCGTAATCGGCAACCCGCCTTACCTTTCCTTCGGTCTGCGCGGGACCAGTCGGCTCGACCCCGACTACGAAGCATATCTCCGTCAGAGCTTCAGCGCTTCGGCCGAATACAAACTCAGCTACTACGTTCTCTTCCTCGAGCGTGGTATAGAGATGCTGGCTGCTGGCGGCCGTTTGGGCTTCATTCTGCCGGACAGCTTCCTCCTCGGCCGCTACTACTCGAAAATTCGCCGCTACATCATGGATCACACCGCTATCGAGCATATCGCCCATATTGCCTTGCCGGTCTTCAAGGGAGCGGCCGTCGGCATGTCGGCCATCTGCATCCTCCGGCGGGAAGACGAGCCGGAGGCCAGGAGCCGCCAGTCGGTCGCCGTCCAGCAAGTACTGGCCAAAGACGACCTCCGGGATTCGTCAGCCGGCTGCCATTACAGCCAAGACTACTTTGCCGGCTTGCCCTACAACCGCTTTCGCCTGTTCGCCGATTTGACGGTCAAAAACCTGATTGATAAAATAGATAATAACAGCGAACCGCTGGCAAAATTCGCCTCAGGCCATAGCGGCATCCGCTCCAAGACCAGGCAGGCCGACATTGTCGCCACCGCCGCGGCCGGCAGCACCTGGCGCCGCGGGCTGGTATCCGGCGCCCAGATCCAGCGTTACGGCCTCACCTACGAAGGCCACTGGCTCAACATTGATCCCGGTCTTCTTTATAAAGGCGGCTGGGACCCAGCCATAATCGAACGGCGGAAAATTCTCCTCCGCCAAACCGGGTACACCCTCACCGCCTGCATCGACGGCAACGGCTATTACCATCTAAATAACCTCCACAGCTTTGTTCCCACAGGCGAAACCGTCAGTCTCGACTATCTGTTGCTACTTCTGAATTCCCGCCTGCTATGCTTCTATTATCATGCCGTGACCGGCGAGTATGGGCGGTCGATGGCCCAGACCGACATCGATACCCTTGAGCTCCTGCCAGTCAGGGTCAACCAGGAAGTAAACCAAAACGCCCCTGAATTTGTGAACATCCTGACCAGCCTCGTTCGCCGCCAGTTGGCCGGCGACCCGCAGGCCGTCAGCCGCTTCAACGCGCTCGACGACCTCTGCAACCAGTTCATCTACCGCATCTACGAACTCAGCGACAGTGAAATCGCCTGTCTCGAAAAATTCGAAGCCAGACTTGCCGCCCGCCGCCGCTCCCGGGTCCGGGCCAGCCGAGGCCGGACATAACACCACCGGCGGGTGACGGATGGCTGCACGGAAAAAGGGAGCCTAAACAAGGCTCCCTTTAGTAGTATAAATAAGGTATCGGCAGTACTACTTCGGTTTCTTTTGGCCGGCCTGCGTTGTCGTTCCCTGTTGATTCTGCTGATTGCCCTTCTTGTTGTACTGGTCGTTGGGATCATAAGCCGACGTCAGGGTCTGGTTGGCGGTGCCGCCCATAGTAGAACCGGTGGTGGCGGTCGTGCCGCTCAAGCCGCTGGTAGTGCCGGTGCTGCGCGGGTTGCTGCCAAAGGTAGAACCGCTGGTGCCACTCATACCACTGGTCGCTGTCGACGAAGTCGAGCCCTGGGAGTAGTCGTTATTGGCGTCGGATTTGGCGGTAAGGGTACCAAACTGGGATTTGGACTGCTGATTCTTTTTGTCCACAGAGGAAACCTCCTTTTTTTTGCTTGAACGATACTAAATTTAGTATCGGACAGGTAGGCCGGCCTGATACGTGGAAATATATACTAGGATGGAAGTTTTTCCCCTCGCCGGTTAAACTATAACCAGGCCATCTGAAAGGGAGCACTTCATGAAACGACTTATCATCAACGCCGACGATTTCGGCTTGCACCCGCTGGTAAACAAGGCGATCATCGAAGCCCATGAACGCGGCTGCGTCACCAGCACCTCCCTTATGCCGACGGGCGCCGCCTTCGAAGACGCTGTAACCCTCGCCGCCGGACAACCCCGGCTGGGAATTGGCATTCACCTCACGCTGGTGGGGGAGAGGCCGGTAAGCCCGCCTGCGCTTATTCCGTCGCTCGTTGACGGCGAAGGGCGCCTGCCGGCGCAGTACCCAGCCTTCCTGGCCCGCTTCCTGCTTGGCCGCATAAGCCTCACTGAAGTACGTAGCGAGCTGACCGCCCAAATGGCCAAAGTCGCCGCCACCGGCCTGGTCATCTCGCACATCGACAGCCACCAGCACCTGCATGTCCTGCCCGGTATCGACGACATCATCTTCGAGCTGGCGGCCGCTTACAAAATAAAAGCCGTCCGTATCCCGGCCGAGCCGCCCTTGTTTATCGGTGGCTATCCCTTTAGTCTGGGCCGCTTTCTCGGCCGCCTCGGCCTGACCATCCTGGCCTCGAGGGCCGGCCGCCGGGCCAGGCAACGCGGCCTGACCACGCCTGACCACTTCTACGGCATGCTTGCCGGCGGCAACCTGCGGCAGGAGTATCTCCTGAACATCATCGACAGTCTGCCCGCAGGCGACAGCGAAATCATGACCCACCCGGGAGCCGATGACGCCGTTCTCGGGGCCGGCTTCGATTGGCGGTACGCCTGGCAGGGGGAACTGGCCTCGCTGATCAGCCCGGCAGTCAGGCAGCGCCTGGCCGACAGCGGCATTGAGCTCATCACCTTTTGGGAGCTTGGCCATGACTAAGTTTTACCGGCGACTGTCCCTTATCATCCTGGTCGTTGGCGGCATCTCCGGCGCCGTCATCTACTTTACCATAGACATCCACACCCTCCGCCACCTGGGAGCCTTCCAGCCTTGGTCACTGGCCCTTGTCGCCATTCTCCTGGCAATCGGCATGTACTTCGACGGCACCAGGCTGCTCCATCTTGTCAGTATTTCCGGGCAACGGATAACCTTGCAGCAGGCCGTGCAAGTTATATTCAGCAACTACTTTGCCGCTCTCTTGACCCCGGGCGCCACCGGCGGGGCGGTGGCCCAGGTCATGTTTCTCCGGCGGGCCGGCGTGCCCACAGGTATCGCCACCGTAGTCGTCCTCATTCGCACCCTCATGTCGATAATGTTTCTTTTTGTCTGTTTGCCGCTGGTTTTCTCAAACGATCCCGGCCTGCTGCCGTGGATTTCGCCGGCCGCCCTCATTGCCGTATCGGCCGCCATCCTCATCGCCGCCGCCGCCGGAGTCTGGTTTGTCCGTTCCACCTTCTCGCTGAGGCTGCTCCGGCTGTTCGCCCGCAGACTTGCCGGTGAGCGGCGCCGCCGCCTCTTCGGCCTGTACCGCGACACCCGCGGCGCCGTCATCATGCTAAGCACCGCGCCCCTCAGCATGCTGCGGGTTTTCGCCGAGTCGGCCGCCAGCTTGCTGGCCCTCTACGCCATGGTCCCCGTGCTTTTTCTCGGCCTTGGGGCCACGGTAGACTGGCCGCTGGTCCTCGGTCGGATGATCTTTCTCAACATCCTGCTATACTTCGCGCCTACGCCCGGAGGCTCGGGCATCGCCGAAGGCGGCTTCGTCCTCCTGTTCGACGACCTTTTGCCGCCAGGCACGGTGGGTGTGCTGGCTGTTGCCTGGCGAATCGTCGCCGAATACCTGCCGTTTACCATCGGCCTTTACTACACCGTCAAGGTATTCGGCCGTGACTTCCTGTTTACGCAAGCAAAATAAGCCGCCGCCGGTGCGGCAGCCGGCCGTTGGGAGATCAGCTCCGCGGCCTTAAGAAAAATGGGGGAGGCCTTTACTTGAAAGTTCTTGTCACCGGCGGTGCCGGGTTCATCGGATCCCATGTAGTCGCCAAACTGGCGGCCAAAAACTGGCCGGTCGTCGTCATCGACAACCTCAGCACCGGCCTGGCGGCCAATGTCCACCCCCGCGCCCGGCTGGAGAAACTTGACATCGCCAAAGACGATCTGCGGCCGCTTTTTGCCGCCGAGCATTTCGACGCCGTCATCCATTTGGCCGCCCAGACCGCTGTGCCCAGATCAGTGGCTGCCCCCGATTTCGACTGTGCCGTCAACGTCCTCGGCACGGTCAACATCCTCGAAGCCTGCCGCCAGACCGGCGTCCGCCGGGTGGTCTTTGCCTCCAGCGCCGCCGTATACGGCGACGCGGCCGCCATCCCTCTCGCCGAAGACGCCGCCGGCAGCCCGACCTCCTTCTACGGCCTGAGCAAACTTACCGCCGAAAAATATCTCCACCTGTACCACGAACTCTTCGGGCTGGATTACATCGTGCTACGCTACGCCAATGTCTACGGCGAACGCCAGGGCGACGGCGGCGAGGGCGGGGTCGTGAGCATATTCGCCCGCTGCCTGGCTGCCGGTCAGCCCATCGACATCTACGGCGACGGCGGCCAGACCCGCGACTTTGTCTACGCCGGCGACGTGGCCGAGGCCAACTGCCTGGCGCTAGTAACCCCTGCCGCCAACGCCGTGTATAATATCAGCACCCAGAGTGAAACCGCGGTCAACGAACTGGCAAGCTTCATGGCCAAAGTCGCCGGCCGGGAACTCAGGCTAAACCACCGGCCGGTGCGCGAAGGCGACATCTACCGTTCGGCCCTCGCCAACCAGGCAGCGGTGACTAAGCTGGGCTGGCAGCCGGCAACCTCCCTGATCGAGGGCCTGGCCGCCACCTACCAGGCGCTGCAGGGCGCCCGGCCTTAACGCAACAACCGCAGGAGGACACAATGTCGGAAAGATCACTGATAGGCCCCCTTGTCGTACTCATAATCGCCGCCGGGATAATGTTCTTCAGCCTCGGAACCGTGCCGCTCCTTGACCCGGACGAGCCGGTCTATGCCGAAACTGCCAGAGAAATGCTCAGCTTCGGTGACTTTGTCTCGCCGCGCATATATGGCGAATACTGGTATGACAAGCCGCCTATGTACTATTGGCTGGTGGCCGCCTCATTCCAACTCTTCGGCAGCGGTGAATTCGCGGCTCGTTTCCCCTCGGCGCTTTTAGCCGTCCTCGGAACTCTCTACGTCTACTTTGCCGGTGCCAGGCTGTTCAGCGAACGGGCCGGCCTGGCCGGCAGCCTGGTTTTGGCCAGCAGCCTTGAATACTTCTACCTCGGCAAGGCGGCGGTGACCGACATCACCTTGACCTTCTTTCTCACCCTGGCCCTCTTGGCCTTCCTGGAAAAACGCTATTACCTGTTCTACATCTGCATCGGCTTGGCCACCGTTACCAAAGGGCCGGTCGGCTTCCTCTTTCCCGGGGCCATCATCTTCATATACCTGCTCCTCACGCGCAGCTTTGGCCAGCTCAAAGAAATGAAAATTCCCGTCGGCTTCGGCCTTTTCTGCCTGACGGCCTTGCCCTGGTACGTCGCCATGTATGCCGTCCACGGCAGCGCCTTCATCGACACCTTCCTCGGCTTTCACAACATTACCCGCTTCACCAGCCCTGAGCATCCCGAAGGCGTCCTCTGGTACTACTTCATCCCGGTGATCATAGTCGGCTTTTTGCCGTGGACGGCCCTGCTCGGCCAGGCGGTCTGGGCGGCGGTCACCGACGGGCGCAGGCAGTCCGGGCCGCTGGTCTTCCTGCTCGTATGGGCGGCCTTTATTTTCTTATTCTTCAGCGTTTCGCGGACCAAACTCGTTTCCTATATCCTGCCTATGTATCCGCCGCTGGCCATGGTGGTCGGCTGGTACATCGACCGTCTGTGGGACCAGTACCGTGGCGCCAGATACCTTGGCTGGCCGCTGATGCTGACCGTTTTTCTTGGGCCGCTCGCTGGCGGCATGATTTTCGCCGCCGATAAGTATATGCCCGCCCTGCTACCGGGAGCGCTGGCCGCAGCCGCCGTCTTCGCCGTCATGATTGCTGGCGTCTGGTACTTCGCCTGGCGACGGAACTACGACCGGGCTTTCTGGCTTAAGGTCATCGGCATGGCCGCCTTTTCCGTCATTCTCCTCACCCTGCTCCTGCCACCGGCGGCGCCGGCCTTCCATTCCCGTGACATCGCCCAGGCGTTCACGAACGCCTGGGATGGCAAATCACCCGTCTATGTAATCAAATTCCTTCGCCCCGGTTTCGCTTTTTACTCCGGCGTCTATGGCCAGGAACTCAAAAATGGCGAACTGGCTCAAACCTTAGCCGTCCCCGGCAAGACTTACTTCGTAGTCCGTAAGCCCGATTACACCGGCCTCAGCGAAAGCGACCGCCAGAAACTTACCATCCTGGCCACCACCGACGAAAAGCTGCTTCTCCTAAAACAATAAGCGAGGACGACCATGTTTCCACTTATTCTCTTCCTGGCCGCGCTGGCCATTTTTCTGCCAGGCAATGCCCATATCCCGATAACCGATCCGGTGGAAGCCAACTATGCCCTTACTGCCAAGGAAATGTTCCAGAGCGGCGACTGGCTGTCCCCTCGCATCTACGGGCAATACTGGTACGACAAACCGGCCCTCATCTACTGGCTCATTGCCGTCGGCTATGAGCTTTTCGGCGTCGGTGAATTCGCCGCCCGCCTGCCGGCTGCCGTCTTCGGCGCCGCCAGCGTCGCTTTCGCCGGCTGGGCGGCCGTCCGCCTCTGGGGCGACAGGCTTGCCGGTCTCTTCGCGGCCGTTGTCCTGGCGACCTCGCTCGAATTCTGGGTGCTGGCCCGTATGGTGATAACCGATGCCGTCCTCTTCTTCTTCAACAGCGTCGCCCTTACCGCCCTGTACCTAGGCATTGGCGGGGCCGGGCGGGGCTGGTACATCGCCGCGTACGCCGCCGCCGGTTTGGCCGTCCTCACCAAGGGGCCGGTAGGCCTCCTCCTGCCGGCGCTGATAATCTTCGTGTATATCCTTGTCAGCCGGCGCCTCGAGCTCCTCGGCCGCCTGTTTCTGCTGCCGGGGGCCGTTGTCTTCCTGCTGGTGGCTGCTCCCTGGTATCTGGCCATGTACCAGGTCCACGGCCGGGAATTTACCGATACGTTCCTTGGCCTTCACAACTACCTGCGGGCCACGGTGTCCGAGCATCCTAAAGACAACGTTTTTTACTACTACCTTGTTCTTTTCCCGGCCAGTCTGCTGCCATGGACGGGCGTTTTCTGCCGGGCCCTGGCCGGAAAGCGGCCGCCCCATTTCGTCTTCCTGGCTGTATGGCTGGCCGTCACCCTGCTCTTTTATAGCCTCATGGCCACCAAATATCCCACCTATGTATTTCCGGCCCTCTTTCCGGCAGCCCTCCTGACCGGCCAGACCCTGGCCGGTCTCGGTAGCGCCCCGCCTCGCGGCCTGCGTTGGCTTACCCTGCCGGCCGTCCTGCTTTTGGCCGCCTACGCTGCCGGCACTCACCTGCTGCCGGTTGTAGAGCCCTGGCCCGTATACCTCGTCATCGCCGCCGGCACCATTGTCATCACTCTTCTGCACATCCGTGGACAGGCTTTCTTGCTGCCGCTGGCCGTCGGCCTTGTCGTTACGGCTGTCAGTCTGACTCTCTTATTCCAGTGTCTCATCCCCCTGGCAGAAATCCGTTCGGCCAAAGCGGTGGCTGCGGCCCTGCCGGCCAGCGGAGCCACTGTCGCCGCCGCCGGCGTATATCCCACCTCGGCCGTCTTTTATAGCGGCTATAGCATGCCGCGGCTGGTCGCCGCCGAGACCCCGCCGTCAGCTGACGTCTGGGCCGGCAAGTACACCATGCCGACCGAAACGGTAGCCGCTTTCCTTGCCAGGACCGCCGGCCTGACGGACGTCTATATCATCAGTAGCGGCGACGGCGCGCCGGTTCCCGGCTTCCGCAAGGTGGGCGACTACGGCCGCTACAAATTGTACAAAAGAGAATAGGTTGCTAAAGGTATAAAAAGAGTGCCGATCGTTGATCGGCACTCTTTTTATACCTTTCAGCCGCCGAATTCGGCGATCAGCGGCCCGCCCTGGGGCGGACTGGGATAAGCGAACTGACAAAAAGCGGGGCGGAAATCGTGTTGGGCCATTTTGGCAACTATCTCGTCGGCCAGCCTTGTCTCGAAAGCAAGAAGCTCATCTTCGCCGAAAATGGCGTCCTCAACAATCGCCAGCACATAAGGCTCAACCTCCGGCGCATCGGCCGGCACTTCCTCGCGATCGAGGGGGATGGCCGGGATAAGCCGGAGAGTGGCGACATACTCGCCGGCAGCGTCGGTTACCTGGCCCCGGTAAATGTTGAACCACAAAGTGCGGGCAAGCTGCAGGCGCCAGCCGGTTTCATTATTCTCCATAAAGCACGTCCTTTCTAAAACCATATGAACATTATACCACCTTTTCGCCCCCGACCCAACCGTCCGGCAAGGTTTAGGCGGACCGACGGCCGGCAATACTAATAGTAAAATTGCGGCAGGCTGGGGAGGTGATGGCATGGAATTCATCCGCTGGTATAGTTGGCCGGTAATAATCGGCTTTGCCTTATCCCTGTTATTTAATCCCCTGTTGGCCGGTCTCGGCTTTCTCATATGGCTGGCTCTTATTACTTATGCCCTGAGGCGCCGGGCCGGCAACCCCTGACCATCGCCTCGTTAGCCTCGAAGCTCCCCAAGGGAGCTCTTATTTTTTCCGTCGGCAGGAAACGTCGTCAGGATGGCGAAAAAAACGGTATATTGCCTAGGAGGAAAAAAGTGAAACACTTAATGGCGATAATTGCGACTTTTATCCTGGCGGTCGGCCTTCTCGCCGGTTGCAGTGGTCAACAACAACCCGCCAAATCCCAGCAATTGATTTTGGCCACCGGTGGCGTAGGCGGGACATATCATCCTTACGGCATCGCCCTGGCCAACCTATTTAACGGCAAAATCGCCAACATAAATGTCATTCCCCAGAATACCGGCGCTTCCATCGAAAACCTTCGCCTCGTCAACAAGAAAGACGCCGAGCTGGCCATCGTCCAAAACGACATGCTCGACTATGCTTACGGCGGCCGGGAAATGTTCAAGGACAGGCTGCCCAATATCCGCGCCATCGCCACCCTCTATCCGGAAGTCATCCAGATTGTTGTTCGCGCCGACAGCGACATCAATACCTTCGGCGACATCAAAGGCAAAAAGTTCGGCGTCGGGCCCCCGGGCAGCGGCACCGAAGTCAACTTCCGCCAGCTTCTCGACAGTAGCGGCTTTGACTACAAAGCGCTGGCGCCGGCGTACGTCTCATTCGCCCAGGGCGCCGACCAGTTCAAAGCCAAACTGATCGACGGCTTTATCGTAACCGCCGGCACCCCAAACCCGGCCATTGCCAACCTGGGAGCTGGAGCCGACCCAGCCATCCGGATCATCGGCTTGCCTGAAGGCATGATCGCCAGACTGACCCAGAAGTACTCCTTCTTAACCCCGTATACCATCCAGCCGAACACCTACCGGGGCCAGACCGAACCCGTCAAAACGCTGGCCGTTCAGGCCACCCTTATCACCAACAGCGAAGTTAGCGACGACGTAATCTATATAATAACCAAAACCCTTTTCGAAAGCCGGGGCGAACTGGCCCAGACCAACGACAAAGGCAAAGAACTCTCCCTGGAAACAGCGCTCGCCGGCATCTCCGTACCGCTTCATCCCGGCGCCGCCAAATATTACCGGGAAAAAGGCCTCATCAAGTAAAGAACAGTTAAAGGCCGGACGTATGTCCGGCCTTTAACTGTTTTCCGCCGCCTGAATTGTCCGCCAATTTTGCAGGAAAAAATAGCCTGAAGGCGAAGGATAAAAAAGATAAGTGTTCCCCCATAAAGGGCTTATCCACGGCCAGGTTTTTTGTATAAAATACACACAATACATAACTACGTAATTATGATATAAATCTAACCTTGTAGTTTCGCGAAACTTAGAATATTTTTCTGTAGTTTTGGCAGGAATATGTCTGCCTGGTCGCGAAAAAAAGAAGATTATAACAGCAAAAGGAAGAAAGTCGTAGCAGCGAAGCTAGTCATAGCCGGGTAGAAATACCCGGCTATGGGTGTACTTTCGGCCATGTATCCATAGCGACAATGTTTTTTGGATACAATGCGCAGTGTACCCTTGGTCCGCACGGCGAAATTGCCGGCGGCAGGAATATTCACTACTGCCGTCGAGGCAGGCTAACTGTGGCGGCGCTTGACTCCCGCTTTTCTTCCGGCAATACATAGGAGGTGTTGAAGTGGCCCTTGATATCAACAAAAAATTCTGCAAGGGATGCGGCATATGCGTGGCCTTCTGTCCCAAGAAGATTTTGGCTATCGACGAAATGGGCAAGATCTACGTTACCGAACCGGACAAGTGCATTGCCTGCGGGCAATGCGAGCTTCGTTGCCCTGATTTTGCCATCAAAGTAGTGAAAAAGGGAAAGGAGGAGGCAAATGGCTAAAGCACAACTCATTCAGGGTAATCAGGCCTGTGCCCTAGGCTGCCTGGCCGCAGGCGTCAACTTCTTCGCCGGCTACCCGATTACTCCCAGCACCGAAATCGCTGAAATCCTTGCCGAGCTTCTGCCGCGCCACGGCGGCAAATTCATCCAAATGGAAGACGAAATCGCCAGCATGGGCGCTGTCTGCGG
>JAEZLU010000078.1 GCA_023415075.1 Bacillota bacterium | reverse complement strand
TGGCAGTACCTGGCGGAGAAGGATAACGGCAACTATGTTCTGGGGTTTACTTTTCTGACTTTCGGCAATATCGTCAAACGCGACCTGGTGCTGACCAACTACGCCCGCAAATACATGGAGGAGCTCAATCAGCGGACAAAGGAAACCATCTATCTGGCCATTCTCGATAAGATGGCCGGCGACATAATTTATATTGACAAGTTGGAAAGCCTGCGGAACATCAAGCTGGCGGCCGGCATCGGCAGCCACAACTATATCCACTCGACCGCCAACGGCAAGTGCCTGGTCAGTCGCCTGAGCGGCGATAAGTTGAAGGAGTTGCTCAATATCAAGGGCATGGCCAAACTGACGCCGAAAACAATCGACAGCTTGCCGCAGTTCAACGAAGAGGTCAAGAAGGTGCGGGAGGCGGGTTTCGCTCTCGACGACCTGGAAAACGAGGCTGGCGTGCGCTGCGTGGCGGCACCGGTCCGGGACTACACCGGCAATGTTGTTGCCGCGGTCAGCATTTCCGGAGTGGAGGCCAATATGGGCCTCGAACTGTTGGTAAATGAGTACAGCCAGCTGGTGAAGGAGGCGGCGCTCAATATCTCGCGCCAAATGGGCTACGACGGCGGACCCCGCTGAACAGCCCTGACAGCCGGCAGAAAAAAAGAAGCGGTTAAACCGCTTCTTTTGTGTTATCCACCTCTATGGGTTTATCGACCTTTTGGACTTTGGCGGCGCCGGGGACGTCGATAAGGCCGTCATCCTTCGGCTCTTTGCCATCCTTGTCATGCACGGTGTCCTTACCGGTCGGGGTAATTGCCTGGTTTTTATTCTTGTCGGCCGGTTTGGGTATCCTTATTTTGACAAGCGTTTTTTCTTTGAAGTACAGGCGGTAGCCCTCGGGATATCGCCATTGGGTAAGTCCCTTATTGGGGCCAAGTTCGATTATTTCATGCTTGTCGGCCTCGCCCCAGCTCATGACAACCATTTCCTTGGTCCAGCCTACGCGGATTTCGCGGGCCTTTATTAGGTCCCAGACGGCGGCCGGCCATTCGGGATGCAGGCTGACAGGGTCCTGGCCGTAGAAGTCGCGCTGGAAGAGCTGAAGATACTGGCTGTGGCTGTACGCCGCCCGGTTGCTGGTCGCGCTGAGCTGCCAGACCAGCGGCTCGCCATTAGCCTGTTCGAAGGTCATGACGTAGAGCTCGCTGAAGGGGCCGGCCGATTTAAAGCCGGTGATGGTAAGCGGCACAAGATGATCGACATCGGCCGAAAGTTCGCTTTTGGCCACTCGGTTGCGGTCGATCCAGACTTTTTTGCCGCTAAGGGCCTCCAGCTCGGCCCGCAGTTTATTCTCTTCGGCGATCTCCTGGCCGAGGACGAAAGGCATATTGGCCAGCAGGCCTTCGCGGGTGTCTTTGACCCAGGCAGCCGCCTGGCCGTTCGGGCCGTCGAGCCGCCAGTAGTATTCCGGAGCCACGCCTTTTTTCGTCAGTTCGTAGAGGCCCTGGATGGTGTAGGTTTTGCCGACAAGCTTGCGGGTGAAAAACAGCTGATCGGCGCCGGTGATCTCCTGGCCAGGCTGGTTGAAGACCAACAGATAGCTGGCGCTGGCATATAATTTGGCCGGGACGAAGCTTACCTTTTGGCCGGGCCAGTCGGCTTTGGGCGGCCACAGCCTGGCGTCAAAGACGTGCAGTTCGCCGGGCGGCGCGGTCTGGGCCGGCGGGCTGGTTTCGACCGCCTGGACCAGGGCAGGCAAGGCGGCCGAAAGCAGGAAGATCGCGATCAAAACGGTCAGTTTCTTCATGGCCATACCTCTGACAAAATTTATTGCTTTATTTTTAATTCAACATCTGCCCGTAAACCCCTGCGCGTCCATAAGTAGATCAGGAAGCCTGCTCGTCAGGAGCGACGACCGGCCTGGTGGACGCGGCGATGACAGCGACGGCGGCGAACAGCAGGGCCGACAGCCAGAAAACCGCCGGGATGTTCAGGTAGATGGCGGCAACGCCGCCGGTGAGCGGGCCGACCACATTGCCCAGCTGCATGGCGCCGTTGGTTATGCCAAAGGCCACACCACGTTTGGCAGGCGGAATGAGGAAGAAGACGACGGCGTTGATGGTTGGCAGCATGGCCCCGAGGAAAAAGCCGCTCAGGCCGCGCATCACCCCCAGTACGGCAACGCTGCCGGCCATGGCCTGGGCGGCGAAGCAAAGGGCGGCCAGAACTGAGGCCACCACGAGGATGGTGCGGTGTTCAAGGCGATTGGCCAGTTTGCCCATGGCGGCCGAGGCGACGGCGCTGGTGAGACCGGCGGCGGCGACGATGGCGCCGCAGGTGCTGGCAATGTAAAAAAGATCGGGGGCCAGGTGATGAACGTACAGGGGCAGAACCGGGGCGATGACCATCACCGAGAACTGGACGAAGAACTGGATGGCCAGCATGAGGCCGAGGCCGCGAATGGCGATTATCTGGCGTATTTCTTTCCATACCGGCTGCTTGGCGGCCTGGGGCGCGGGAACGAAGCGCTCGTTGACGGCCGTGCGGATGATGACCAGCGACAGCAGGCAGAGAAGGCCGAAGGCGATGAAGGCCCAGCGGTAGCCAAAGTGGTCGGATATGAGGCCGCCGAACATCGGGCCGAAGGCGCTGCCGGCGATCATCGCCGTCTGGAAGATGCCGAGGGTGAAGTTGATCTGATCCGGCGGCGTTATTGAAGTGACCAGGGCCAGGGCGGCGGCCGAGAAGCCGCCGAAAACTCCCTGGATAATCCGCAGGAAAAATAGCTGATAAACGTTGGCCACGAAGCCCATGCCGACCATGACGATGAAGAAGGCCAGCATAACTCTTTCGACCATCGGCTTGCGGCCTTTGCGATCAGCCAGCACGCCCCAATGGGGGCCGGCCAGGGCCGCAGTAAGCGAGGCGGTACCCAAGAGGATACCTGACCACATTTCGGTTTCTTCGAGGCTGGTGATGCCGAGATCGGCGATATATAGCGGCAGGAAGGCCATCACGCCGGTGATGGCACCCATGCCAGCCAACTGGGCGAACCACATTACAGCAAGATTCTTTTTCCATTCAGGTAAGCAAGCCATGACATTTCGTTTTCCTCTCATTTGGACGATAGCTACTATTATAACAAATTTTGACGTGCTTTGTTAGCGGGAGAAATTTACCAGGTAATGTATACAGGATTCACGGAAAAAACCACTTGTCAGTGACCGGGACGGCTGGTAAAATGAAAGCAAGTGCAATAAATTATTACCTGGTTCTATGGCCTGATATAATAAAAAGGGGCGTAAATCCAGCCGGTGATTCAGCGAGCCTCCGTAAGGTAGCAACAGAAAGAAGGAGCACAAGAAATGGAGTTTCTAATCGCACTATTTAGTATCATGATGGTGAACATCGTACTAAGCGGGGACAACGCCGTGGTTATCGCCCTGGCGAGCCGCTCGTTGCCTGCGAAGCAGCAGAAGATGGCCATCTTGTGGGGTAGTGCTGGCGCGATAGGGCTGCGGGTGGT
>JAEZLU010000001.1 GCA_023415075.1 Bacillota bacterium | reverse complement strand
CGGGACCGCGACAGGCCAAGATCCATCGGGGCGAGGATATTCCTGTCCGGGTGTATATGCATATGCAGGACCGGATTGTTGAGATGAGCTTGGAAGAATACATAAAGGGCGTAGTGGCGGCTGAAATGCCGGCCGAGTTCGAGGTCGAGGCTCTCAAGGCCCAGGCGGTCGCTGCCAGGACCTATGCCATCAAACAGATGACGCTTTTCGGCGGCGCCGGTCTGGCCGACCGGCCGGGAGCCGACGTCAGCACAGATCCCCGCTACGGCCAGGCCTGGCAGAGCAGCCTGCAGCTAAAGGAGCGCTGGGGGGCTTTCGATTTTGCCCGCTACTGGTCCAAGATCGGCCAGGCGGTGGATGACACGCGGGGCCTGATCGTTGTCTACAATGGGGAGTCGATAAATGCAGTCTTCCACTCCACCAGCGGCGAGAGGACCGCCAGTGCCAAGGAAGTGTGGGGCTACGACTTCCCCTATCTGCAAAGCGTCGCCTGCAGCTGGGATAAAAAATCGCCCCGATACAGCGACAGCCGCGAGTATTCCTACGCCGAACTTGAGCAGCGGCTGGGAGCCGAGGCCGGAGTGACGGCGGCCGCCAAAAGCGGCAGCGGCAGCGTCGCCCAGGTGCTCGAACGCACCGATTCGGGACGGGTGGCCAGGGTGCGGATCGGCAGCAAGACTTTTACCGGCAGCGAGCTTCGCCAGAAGCTCGATCTGCGGTCGGCCAACTTTAGCTGCGAGGCCCAGGGCGAGAAGCTGGTGTTTAAGACAACCGGCTATGGTCACGGGGTGGGCATGTGTCAGTACGGGGCCAACGGGCTGGCCAAGGAGGGCCAGAACTTCCGCCAGATCCTGACGTACTATTATACAGGGGTTTCGATCGGCAATATCTTCGGCATGTAGTGGCGGCTGGTGATAAACTTCGCCTAGCTTCGTACCCGCAAAGGGCAGGCCGCGCTATGCCCGTTTCTGACCAGCCGCGAGCCGCGAGTATTTATAAATTACTGTTTTGCATTAGAATACAGCTTCGGCCGCTTTTTATGTTTGCCTAAAGGCCGTTCAGAAACCCTCAGATGCTAGGCAGTCCGAGGAAGGGCGCGAGACAGTACTTTGTTTGTACGGCGAGCGCCCTCCCGGAGGACTAACAACGCAGCTGAGGGTTTATCAACGGCCGTAAACTGGGAATAATGGGGGTGAGGTGATAATTATGTCTCCACCCCCCTCTTCACTCATAATCTGGCTTAAGGAATGGGCCCGGCTGCAGACGCGGCGGTCCTGGCTGGAGCCGCGGCCGGTATATGTGGCCGCCGGCCTGGCGGTGACGGTGGCTCTTCTCTTGTTGGTTGTTGTGAGCGTTACGAAGCCGCCGGCTCCTTCTATCGACCAGGCAGCCGTCCGGCCAGCTGCCGTCAGCCCTTTGCCGCCGGTCGGCCAGGAAAGCGAGGCTGTGGCCGGAAGCGAGCCGGCGACCGCCGGCGAGCCGACAAGCGAAGAGCCCCGGCGGCCGGTGGCCGGCGATGTCAGCCTGGCCTTCGGCTGGCAGCTTCATCCGCTATATGGGGACTGGCGCTACCATCCCGGCGTCGATATAGCGGCTGCGGTTGCCAGCCCGGTAAGAGCAATATGGGGCGGCCGGGTGAGCGAGGTTATCGAGGATGGCCGCTACGGCCTGACGGTGGTGGTGACCGGCGGCGGCCATACCGTTCATTACAGCTCGCTCGCGGCCGCCAGGGTTGACAAGGGACAGGCGGTGGCCGCCGGCACGGTTATCGGCACGGCCGGCCAGGCCAAAAGCGAGCCGTATCCCCACCTGCACCTTTCGCTTCAAAAGGGCGGGGACTACATCGATCCACAAGCGATATTGTCAGAGGCGCGTTAGAAGCCCTCCGGCCGCCCGGCCTGGTATCATCGTCCGAATTTGTGTGCGCAAGCACACATTTTTTTATTTTGTCCGCATATACATGGTAGCAAACGGAGGGCGAGGGGGATATTGGCTTATGAAGGATTATATCCGCAAGCGGGTGCTGGACATCTGCAATCACATCATCGAGAGCAAGCATACAGTACGACAAGCGGCGACAGTTTTTGGCGTCAGCAAAAGCACTGTCCATAAGGATATGATCGAACGGCTGCCCACGATCAATAAACGGCTTGCCAACAAGGTTCGCCATATATTGGAGGTAAATAAGGCGGAGCGCCACATCCGTGGTGGCGAAGCCACCAGAAAGAAGTATAAAGACGGCAAAGAAAATAGCGAAAAATAAAAGGAATTACTCCCATAAGCTAGAATTAATAGTATTATTTATACAAGGAAACACTACGGTTCGCCATATGTTTCTTTTTTTTGGTTGAAGCGAGGACAAGCATCAGATATGGGGAAAAGGAAAGGGGACTAGCATGTTCGGAATGTCTATGGATATCGGCGTGGATTTAGGTACAGCGACTGTACTGGTGTACATAAAGGGCAAGGGGATTGTGCTGCGGGAGCCCTCGGTCGTGGCTATCGACCGGGATACCAACCGTATAATCGCCATCGGTGAGGAAGCCCGCCGGATGCTGGGCCGTACGCCCGGCAACATTATCGCCATCCGGCCGCTGCGCGAGGGCGTTATCGCCGACTACGACACGACAGAGAGTATGCTCAGGCATTTTATCGAAAAGGTTGCCGGCCGTAGCATGTTCTTCAAGCCGAGAATAATGGTATGCGTGCCTTCCGGGGTTACTACGGTGGAGAAAAGGGCGGTGCTGGAGGCGGCCATGCAGGCCGGTGCCCGCAAGACCTATCTCATCGAGGAGCCGCTGGCCGCCGCCCTGGGGGCCGGTCTGGTGATCTCCGAGCCCTGCGGCTCGATGGTTGTCGATATCGGCGGCGGCACGACCGACGTGGCCGTGCTCAGCCTCGGCGGCATAGTCGTCAGCGAGTCGCTGCGGGTAGGCGGCGACAAGTTTGATGAGGCGCTGGTCCGCTATATCAAGAAAGAGTACAATATCATGATCGGCGAACGTACCGCCGAGGAGATCAAGGTCAATGTAGGCACGGCCTTCCCGTCCGGCCGCAACGAGTCTATGGAGATTCGCGGCCGCGACCTGGTGTCCGGCCTGCCCAAAACGATGCGGATAAGTTCGACCGAGACCCGCGAGGCGTTGGCCGAGCCGATTTCGCTGATCATCGAGTGCGTAAAGACCGTCCTTGAGAAGACGCCGCCCGAGCTGGCGGCCGACATCGTCGACCGCGGCATTGTCATGACCGGCGGCGGCTCCCTCCTCCACGGACTGGACAAGCTTATCAGCCAGGAGACCGGTATTCCGGCATATCTGGCCGAAGATCCGCTGTCCTGCGTGGCTCTCGGCACCGGCAAGGCGCTGGAGTCGCTCGAGGCGATGCAGGATTCGCTGACGACGATTAAAAAGGGCTCAATAGCATGATTTGATGGACAGGCTGTCCGGCGACGGGCAGCCGTCTCTATTTTTACTTTTTCGCTATTTTCCTGGACAATTTGACTTAAGAAAATGCTGGTTTTGCACGATAAAACATAAGGAGGTGAATGGATGATACGGGGAATTTATGCGGCCGGCTCGGGGATGATGGCCGAGGCCCTCAGGACCGACGTTATCGCCAACAACCTTGCCAACGCCGCTACCGCAGGCTATAAGAAGGATATCGCCGTCAGCAAGGATTTCCGCAGCATGCTTATCCAGCGGATCAACGACGGCCCTAACCGACCGGTTATCGGCAGCATGGGGACCGGCTCGGTGATCGACGAGGTGGCCACCATCCATACCATCGGAGCGATGCGGCCGACAGGCAACCAGTACGATCTGGCCATCGAGGGCCGTGGTTACTTCGCGGTGGAGACGCCGAACGGCGTGCGCTACACCCGCAACGGCTCGTTTACCAGAAACGGCCAGGGCCAGCTGGTGACCCAGGACGGCTACCGGGTTCTCGGCCGGGGCGGGGCGATCCAGATGGGCGATGCCCAGACCAAGGTCAATATCGACGAGACCGGCCGGGTGCTTCTGGGTGACGCCGGAACGGCGCCGATGCAGTATGCCGAATCGGACACGCTGAGGATCGTCACCTTCGCCGATGAAAAGCAGCTGGTCAAAGAAGGAGCCACCCTGTTCGCCGCTGCGCCGGGTCAGCAGGAGGAAGAGGCCACCGACAGCATGGTGCGCCAGGGCTTCCTAGAGATGTCGAATGTCAATGTGGTGTCTGAGATGGTCAACCTGATAACCAACTACCGGGCCTACGAGGTCAACAGCAAGGTAGTGCAATCGCATGATCAGCTTTTGGACAAGGCCGTGAATGACGTTGGCCGACTTTGAGTGGTAACAGGCTGATAATAACCGAAACAAGTGGGGCTGGACTTGCAAAAGAGGCCCCCGGGGCCGCCGACCGACTGAGGCGGCTGAATCGGAAAACCGGGAGGTAAATTTTATATGATGCGGGCATTATGGACAGCCGGCACGGGCATGACCGCCCAGCAGGCTAATATTGACGTTATTTCCAACAATTTGGCTAACGTCAGTACGACCGGCTACAAAAAGAGCCGGTCCGACTTCCAGGACCTGATGTACCAGACCATTCGCCAGGCTGGCTCCGCCACCGGGCCTGATAACCAATTGCCTACAGGCATCCAGATCGGTCACGGTGTTCGCCAGGTGGCGACAACCAAGCTTCATACCCAAGGCAACTTCCAGCAGACCGGCAATTCACTCGATATCGCCATCGAAGGCGAGGGCTTCTTCCAGATCAACATGCCTGACGGCACGCTGGCCTATACCCGCGACGGCTCGTTCAAAAAGGACTCCACCGGCCGGGTGGTTACCGCCGAGGGTTATACGCTCGAGCCGGCAATCACTATACCCGACAACGCGACCGATGTCTCGATTTCGTCCAGCGGGCAGGTGTCGGCTACCATCCCCAACCAGACTGCTACGCAGGACCTGGGGACGATTCAGATCGCCCGCTTTGTCAATCCGGCCGGCCTCGAAAGCATGGGCCGCAACCTGTACAAAGAGACGGCGGCCTCGGGTACGCCGACGCCGGACAACCCCGGCACCAACGGGAACGGGACGCTTGTCCAGAAGTATCTGGAGATGTCCAATGTCCAGGTGGTGGAGGAAATGGTGAATATGATCGTGGCCCAGCGGGCCTACGAGATGAATTCAAAGGCCATCACCACTTCGGATGAGATGCTTAGTCTGGCTGCCAATATGAAACGTTAGGTGACGGCAAATGCTTAAACGGCTGGGGCTTTGTCTTGTGGCCATCTTGCTTCTGGCCGCCCCGGCAGCGGCCGCCGGATTGACGGTGACCGTAAGCGCCGAATCGACCGTAGTCGGCCCGGTTATGACGCTGGGCGAACTGGCCGATATCGCCGGCGACGACAAAGACCGGATCAAGGCGCTGGCGGCGGCCAAGCTCGGCAACGCTCCTTCGCCCGGCCACCGGGTGGTGCTGTCGGGGGATATCCTGATGACCCGCCTGGGAGGAACGGGCCTCGACTTCAGCGACGTGAGTTGGCAGGTGCCGGCGAACATTGTCGTCACCACCGCCGCCCAGACGGTCAGCGGCGAGCAACTGGCGGAGGCCGCCGGTGAGGCCCTGAGGCGACAACTGGGTTCCGGCGACGGCGATACGGCGATCAGCCTAATGGGCTCGCCGGCCGACGCGCTGGTGCCGCTGGGGCGGGTCGAAATGAAGGCCGAGGCGGCGGGCGGCATCCGCTTCAACGCGCCGACAACCGTCGTAGTAGCGATAAACGTGGACGGCAGGCCGATAACCAGTGTCAGCCTGCGCTACACCGTCAAAGCTTACCAGCAGGTTGTCGTGGCAGCCCGCAATATCGCCGCCCGCGAGACGATTACCGCCGACAGCGTTCGTCTGGAGCGCCGCGATGTGGGAAGAATTTCCGGCTACCTGTCCGATACCGACAAGGTTATCGGCCAGACGGCCCGCCAGCCGATCAGCGCCGGCACGCCGCTCAGTGAAAGCGTGGTCAACAAGCCGGTTGTCGTCAAGCGCGGCGCCGGCGTCAACATCGTGGCCCGCACAGGCGAGATGACGGTGAGCGCCAGCGGCATGGCTTTGCAGGACGGCCGGGAGGGCGAGATTATCCGGGTGCAGAACTTAGTGTCCAAAAGGGTGCTCAACGCCCGCGTGGTCAACGCGAATACCGTAGAGGTAATAATTTACGGTGGAAGGTGAAGGTGATCGATGTGTCGAACCTTAAGATAAAAGTGCGGATTCTTGTGGTGATAATGGTTGCCGGCATCGTGCTGGCGGGCCAGCCGCTGGCCAGCGCCGCCTCGCTGTGGAGCGACCAGGGCAGCCTGTTCTCCGACCGCAAGGCCCGCGCGGTGGGCGACAGCCTGACGATAATCATCAACGAGTCGACAAGCGCGAGCCATTCTGGTTCTGCCAGCAACTCCAAGTCAGGCAGCACGACGATGAACGCCGGTACCGGTCTCCTTACCTTTATCGACAATGCGTCGGCCAGCAGCAACGACAGCTTCAAAAGCGACGGCAAGATCAGCAACACCAACGCCGTAAGCGGCAGGATCACCGTGCAGGTTATGGCGATCAAGCCCAACGGCAACATGGTGATTTCCGGCACCCAGACCATCAAGCAGAACAACGAGGAACAGAAGATAACCATCTCCGGCGAAGTCCGGCCGGAAGATGTGACCTCCGACAATACGGTGATGTCCTACAATGTGGCCAACGCTCAGCTGAAGATCGACGGCAAAGGGCCGATTAACAGCAAGCAGAAGCAGGGCATTTTGACCCAGATATTCAACTTCCTGTTCTAACGGGAGAGGGAACGATGATGCGCAGAGTTTTAGCCTTTTGCCTGGTTCTTATTTTTCTGGCCGCCGGCGTGACGCCGGCCCTGGCCTATGGCACCCGCATCAAGGATGTGGCCAAGCTCCAGGGCGTGCGCGGCAACCAGCTTGTCGGCTACGGACTGGTCGTCGGCCTGGCGGGTACAGGCGACTCCAACAAAAGCACTTTTACCATTCAATCGATCGCCAGCATGCTGAAAAATTTCGGCGTGGTGGCCAGCACCGCCCAGCTGCAGCCCAAGAACGTGGCGGCCGTAATGGTCACCGCCCAGTTGCCGCCTTTCATGAAGCCTGGCGATACCATCGATATCACCGTTTCCTCGATGGGCGACGCCAAGAGTATCCAGGGAGGCACTCTCCTGCAGACGCCGCTCAAGGCGGCTAACGGCGCGGTCTACGCCGTCGGCCAGGGACCGCTGTCGATCGGCGGCTTCAGCGCCGGCAGCGGCGGCAGCAGCCAACAGAAAAATCACGCCACCGCCGGCACCATTCCCGGCGGGGCGATTGTCGAGCGCGATGTGCCCACCAAGTTCGAGGACAGCGGCAACATCGTCTTTGCTCTCAACAAACCCGACTTCACGACCGCCAACCGGATCTCGGAAGTTATCAGCCGCCGCTTCGGGCCGATAGCCGCCGCCCGCGACGCCGGCACGGTGACGGTGGGCGTGCCTATCGAATACGCCGGCAACATTGTCGGCTTCGTGGCCGCGGTCGAAGAGCTGGCGGTCACGCCGGACAACGCCGCCAAGGTAGTTGTCAACGAGCGCACCGGCACGGTGGTGATGGGCGGCAACGTGACTATCGACACGGTGGCCGTCGCCCAGGGCGGGCTCATGGTAAAGGTCAGCAAAACCACCGAGGTCTCCCAGCCGCCGCCGCTTTCCGGCGGATCGACGGTGGTGACCAGCAACACGACGGTCGATGTCAAGGAGCAGCAGGCGCCCTTGATCGTCCTGCCGGCCGCCTCCAGCGTGAGCGACCTGGTCAGCGCCCTCAACTCCGTCGGCGCCACGCCCCGCGATGTAATATCGATTCTCCAGGCCATTAAGGCGGCCGGTGCCCTTCACGCCGAGCTGCAGCTCATCTAGGCGGTGAACTCTATGGACATCAAAACTACTGGGCCGCTGCCGGCCAAACCGCCGCAGGCGGCTGCCGGCGACGCGGCCAAGCAGGACGCCAAACTTAAGGCGGCCTGCACCGAGATGGAAGCGGTTTTCCTCAATCTGCTGATGACCCAGATGCGGCGGACGGTCCCCAAGTCCAAGCTTATGGGCGAGGGTAGCAACGCGGAGGAAATCATGCGCTCCATGCTTGACTCCGAGACGACCAAGAATATGGCGAAGGCCGGCGGTATCGGCCTGGCTGATATGCTGTACCGGCAGCTCAGCCCCAACGCCAATAAAACTGTCTATAAAGGCCAGGCACCCAAATAGTGCTTGGCCTTTCTACCTCGCATAGAGGAATATGCTTAGCCGAAGGGGGGATGGTTTTGGCAAAATGCTGTCGCCGCGTCAGCCTTGTGCTGGCGGTATGGTTCATACTGGCTGCGGCCTGTGCCCAGGCGGCCCCCGCCGTTGTCCAGAAGGTCCGTTTCAGCCAGAAGCCCGAAAGGGTGCGGCTGGTGTTTGATATTAGCGCCGCCGTAGAGCCGAACGTGATTCTCGAGCAGGAGCCGCTGCGGCTGCTTGTGGAGCTGCCGGCCACCCTCGCCAATGGCGTTCCGCCCCAGGTGACCTTCAACGATCCCTTTGTGGCCTCGCTGCAGCTGCAGGAGGTCGAGCCCGGCCGCCTGCGGGCGGTGGTAAACCTCAACATGGGGGTAAACTACAGAGTTATAAAGCTGGCGTCGCCCACCAGGCTGGTTGTCGATCTGTTCAAGTCTTATGACCAGAAGAGCGAGCGGCAGATTGCGCCAGGCCTCAAATACACATCCTGGGTCCGCAGCCAGGCGATCGGGCCGGTGTCGGCCCACATCCTCCAGGTTGACCCCAAGGCCGGCTTTGATATCAAACCGCTGCTTTCCAACGGCGCCGTACAAGGACTGGAGACGCTGAGCACCATGAGTGCCGGTGCCCGGGCGGTGGCTGCCGTGAACGGCCCCTATTTTGCGCCGAACGGCGAGATTATCGGTCTGTTGAAGATCGACGGCGAGATCATCAGCACGCCCGCCATGCCGCGAACGGCGCTGGGGCTTTTCGCCGACGGTCATATTGCCTTCGACCAGGTGGCCTGGCAGGGGCGGGCCGAGCTGCCGGCCGGCCGGGCGGCCCTTAGCGGCGTCAACCGCGAGCGCGGCGAGAATGAACTCATTCTCTATACCGGTTACTATGGTCCGGCCACCGGCACCAACCCCTTCGGCACCGAGGTCGTGGTGGCGGCGGACGGCCGGGTCACCGCCGTCAACCAGGGCAACACGCCGATAAAGGCGGGGACGGTGGTGCTGTCGGGCCACGGCGAAGCGGCCAAGGCCTTGGCCGGGCTTAAGATCGGCGACAGCGTGAGTATCATTCAGACGCTCGGCCCGACCTGGGATCAGGCGGTGAGCGCCCTTGGCGCCGGGCCGATGCTGGTCAAGGACGGAAGTGTCTTTCTGACAACCAAGGTGGAGGAATTCGGCAGCGACGTGGCCGGCGGCCGGGCGCCCCGGACGGCGCTGGGCCTGACCAAGGAAGGCAAGCTGCTGGTGGTGGTGGTCGATGGCCGCCAGGCGACAAGCACCGGGCTTACTCTGCTGGAACTGGCGCTGTTCATGCAGGAGTTGGGGGCGGTCGACGCCATGAACCTTGACGGCGGCGGCTCAAGCGAACTGGTGGTGAACGACAAAGTGATGAACAAGCCTTCCGACGGCCGCGAACGCAAAGTGGGCGCCGCCTTGGTGATAACGCCGGCGAAGCTTGCTAATTAGGCCTGATGCTGTATAATAAAGAATACGGAGGTGGGTACAGATGTTCCGACCGAGAAATATAATGATTTTGGCTGTTGTCCTGACGTTGGCGGTAATGACCTGGGCGGCGGCGGCGGGCGCTACGGTTGATCAGAAAAGCACGCTGTCCGGCCGCGTTCTCGGACAAGGTTTGGTAGCTGTCGGCGCCGAAGTGCGCGAAGGCGACTCACTGGTGGTCGTCGATTCGCTTACCGGTCCGGCTGCCGCCGCTCGCGCCAACGTGGACGGTAAGGTAAAAGAAGTGCGGGTTAAGGCCGGGGACAACGTCCGCACCGGCGATGTCCTTGTGGTAATCGAGTCCGGGCGCAAATAGGGAAAGGATTGGTGCAATGTTAGGCTTTATCAGGGTATGCCGGATCGCCTTTCTAGTCATCCTGCTGGCTTTGCCGGTAGCCCTGACCGAGGCGGCACCCGACATAATGCCCCTGGCCGAAGTCAAGGCCGGTATGCAGGGTGTGGCCAAGACAGTGGTTGCCGGAACTAAAATCGAAGAGTTTGGCGTTGAAGTGCTGGGAATTATGAAGAACAAGGGTCCGTCCGGCGACCTGATTTTAGTACGCACCTTCGGCGACCTGGTCGACCGCACCGGCGGCATTGCCCAGGGGATGAGCGGCAGCCCGGTGTATATCGACGGCCGCCTGGTGGGAGCGATTGCCTTCGGCTGGTCGTTCACCGACCATAAAATAGGCATGGTAACGCCGATAGCCGATATGCTGAAGCTCTGGGAACTACCGAGCGGCAAGAGCGCGCAGGCTAAAGGCGAGGCCACCGATGATCCGCTGCTTGAGCCCGAAGCCACGCCGCTTATGGCGGCAGGGTTTGGCGAACAGGCGCTGGCGCTTTTGACCAACAAGCTTCGTCCCTATAATTTAGTTCCCTATGCGGTCGGCGATGCTCCCCAGGATGCCAAACTCGGACCGCTGGAACCCGGCAGTGCGGTTGGCGTCCAACTCGTCCGCGGCGACGTCAGCCTGGGGGCACTGGGTACGGTTACATATGTCGAAGACAACAAGGTGCTGGCGTTCGGCCATCCTTTTCTCAAGAAAGGCGAAAGCAGCTATTTTCTTACGAATGCTTATGTTTTCACAACCGTCACCGGCATGGAGAATTCCTTCAAGGTGGGAGCGGTAGGCGATGCCCTCGGGTTCGTCGGCCAGGACCGGGGAGCCGGCTTGGCCGGAGAGATGGGCCGTTTCCCGAGCATCCTGCCCATGCGGATTACGGTCACCGACAGCGCCCTTGGCGCTAGCCGCGATGCCGAGGTTCAGGTTGTTCAGGACGAGCAGCTTACGCCGGTATTGGCGGCGGCCTCCGTCCTCAGCGTGCTTGAGAAAACCAGCGACCGGGTTGGTTTCGGCACCGCCAAGGTTGTTTTCGAGATTTCGGCCCGCAATATGCCTGGCGAGGCTTTCAAACGCGAGAACATGTTTTACAGCCCCGCCAATATCGGCGAACTGGCTATCAGCGAGCTCTACGAACTGCTGGCCCTTTTAGCCGGCAACCAGTTTCAGGCGGTCGACGTGATGGATGTAAAGGTTGACGTAACCGTCGCACCGGAAAAACGCACCGCCACCGTCATGGAGGCCCG
>JAEZLU010000339.1 GCA_023415075.1 Bacillota bacterium | reverse complement strand
GGACGGTGCGGGCGGCGCTGGGGGCCCTGATCGACATCGGCCGGCCCCAGGTCATCCAGCTCGCGGTGCTGGTCGACCGCGGCCACCGCGAATTGCCGATCAGAGCCGATTACGTCGGCAAGAATGTACCGACCTCCCGCCGGGAGATTGTAGCCGTGCAGCTTGCGCCCACCGATGGCAAGGAACAGGTTGTCCTCCAAGAGCGGGCCGAGTAGCAATATATAAAAGGAGTAGATTGGATGTTGATGCTGGAGTCGGTGGCAAGGGACGGCCGCCCTGTTTAGGGTCGCGGAGTTCCCGGCTTAACCGATCGGTGGTTGGCGATTCTCCACGACTGGAAATCTTAGTCGAGGAGATGTCAGTGTTGAAAATTAATGAAGTGTTTTGGGAAATCTTCCAGGGAGTTCCCCGCGGCGGGCCCGGGTCGAACGCCTCGACCCGCCGGGCTTTCAGTCTGCTGCCGCCTCTGCCGGCGCGGCCGCGAGTGCTTGACGTGGGCTGCGGCCGGATGCGCCGGCGGCGATTGACCGCTACCTGACCGAAGTATACCCGGCCATACTTGATGTAGCCGGCAACCTGGAACTGTTCGCTGCTGCGGGCTATCGACCGGTGAGCCATTTCTCCCTGCCGGCGGCCGACTGGCTGGACAGCTTCTATGCGCCGATCGAAGCGCGGCTGGAAAAGCTGCGGGCCAAGTACAGCGGTCGGTCTGAAGCGCTGGCGGTGGTTGAGGACTTCCAGGAGGAGATCGACATGTACCGCCGCTACGGCGAGTACTACGGCTATGTATTCTTTATAGCCCAGAAGTAAGGAAAACCCCGTGAGCCTTGGCTCACGGGGTTTAGAGTTTTTCCATAATTTCTTCGCAAGTCCTTCATAAGTTCTTCATATTGGCCGTGTATACTTCAAATGTAAGCAATTTATGAAAGAGGATGGTGGACCTTCATGCAAATGACCCATTACATGGAACTGCTGGCTGTGAACCAGCCGTGGAATCTGATAATCTATATGGTTATCCCGGTGGCCTTGGCAGAGGCGCTGGTGGCGACCGAGTTCTTTACCGTTTTCCTGCGGGGCGGCGACGCCGGCGGTTGGCGGACGGCGAACAGATGGCTGGGAATCTTTCTCGGTTTTTATTTCTTGGGGGTTTTCGCCAACCTGATGATTACAGCCGTGCCGCATATCGCCTGGCGCGGCCCGGCCGACGTATTGGCGGTAGGCTCTTATCTCAGCGGCGTGCTGCCGCTCTTCAGTATCGCCCTGCTGGAGTTGGGGATCATCGGTAAGGGCCGCAGCGACGACGAAAAGATGAAGCTGCACTTCGTCCTGCTCACCGTTTTCCTGGTAGTAGCCCATGTGGCGATGATCTTTGGTATGGTTGACCCGACGATCATGGGCTGGAACCCGCAAGCTGCCCCGCTGATGCCGCACGGACACAGCCACTAGGTGAATAATATTAGTAAAAGCCCCGGTGCGAGAGGGCCTGTTGACAAATAATTGAATTGGGGGAAAATGGTTTTTAATAGTCCATGCAGAATATATCTAGGAGATTCACTTAATAAGTGGAAAATCATAAAATGACCGCCAAATGGCGGTCATTTTGTTGTAGTGGCAATTAACCGCCGTTACGATAGTGCGGCGCCGTGGTCTCCGGTGCCATCCTTCTGAAAACGGACGCAGGCCGGCGAGCGTCTCGACCGTCGTGCTGCCGTGGGATTGTGTATCCTTTTCCTTAAGCCAAACAACGTCATGATATCCCCAATACTTGCTAAGAAAACTAGAGCCTATATCGTGTGCGGCAGTTAAATAACATTTAGCGTCAATATCGAGAGCAGGATGGATGTCACGGACATTGCTAAAAGCGGTTTTAACGCCTTTGTGCACAAAGTACGGAGATTAACATTCAGCCCTAGCCCTACCATCGCCATGGTTAACACAATAGCTGTCGCGTTGGCAATCGCGTCGGCAACCCCCGTGGGAAGAATGATATGTTTCCCAAACACGTAACTCCCCAGAAAGCTCATTATAATAAACCCGACAAGAAACCATGGAAACTCTAGGCCGGCATCTGCTTGGCCTTTTCCCGTCCGTTCCACCCAGTACATTAGGATAAAGCTGAGTGGAACAAGCAAAAATACTCTGCCCAGTTTTGCCAGCAGACCGATCGCTAATGCGTCCTGCCCCGCCGGCGCGGCAGCTAGGGCGACATGAGCAATTTCGTGAAGGCTTATTCCGGACCACATGCCGTATTGGGCGTCGTTGATAGCTAATACCGGTCTTAAAAGCGTATAGCCAACGGCGAATACTGTGCCGACCAGGGCGATAATCCCCACGCCAACGGCAGCGTCTTCGTCCTTTGCTCTCAGAATAGGCGATACCGCCGCAATGGCAGCCGCGCCGCATACACCTGTACCGATTCCGAGAAGAAGTGATAAATCAAGGTCCGCCTTAAGTATTTTAGCCAATACAAGTGTCAGCAAAATAGAAAACACGATAGTACCCGCGTCGTAAAGAAGCAAGGTCAATCCCTGACTAAACACGACATCCATATTCAATTTAAGTCCAAATAAAATAATAGCCAGTCGTAATAGCTTTTTAGCCGAAAATTGTATTCCTGAACGTATCTGTTCAGGGTAGCCCCAGATTTGGCGATAGCCAACGGCAATCATTATGGCGCAGGCTAACTGCCCCACAAGTTTAAATCCCGGTATTTTTGCCAATTCGAAACCTATACCGGCAATAATCAGCGTAAATCCTATACCTGCTAACTTCGAGCCAAGTGTGGTCGCAAAAATTACCGCCCGCGTCGTCGATAGGAAATGCTTAACCTGAGTTGTCATCTTATTCGCCTCCGTTCTTTGTAATAATAAAGCACGGATTGAAATAAGTAAAATAAATCATTATAATCATTATAATAAGGAATTACTTATTCAAACGAAAGGAACATGAATGGATCAAAATTTGCGCGTATTCGTGACAGTCGCGGAAAGAAAGAACTTCACCCGTACGGCGGAAGAACTGTGTATGACTCAGCCCGCGGTTAGTCAATACATCAACGCCCTAGAGCGCATCGTAGGTACAAAACTTTTAGAGCGCAATAATAAATTCGTGCGACTAACCAAGGCCGGAGAAATTGTATACCACCATGCCACCGAGATCTTAGGGCTTTACACCCGGATGCACTGTTTAGTCGATGACCTAATGCATACGGCGCATGGAGCTTTGTCCGTCGGCGCAAGTTACACGTTCGGCGAATATGTGCTGCCGCATATTATCGCTTCCCTCCATAAAAATTATCCATCGGTAAAACCGGCTATTACCATCGGGAATACACGGGATATTGCCGAATTAGTATTAACCCACAAAATAGATGTTGGCATAATTGAGGGCGAGTTTAGGCATGACCGGCTAACCGTAGAGCCTTTTGCTGCGGACCTGATGTATATCGTTTGTTCACCCTCTCACCGATTGGCCAGACAAAATAAAGTAGCAATTTCTGACTTAAACAAAGAGACTTGGATTATCCGGGAGATTGGATCAGGAACGCGAGAAGCAACTGAAAAAATGTTTACAAAGTACCTTTTTCAGCCTAACAATCTTATGGAGTTCGGCAGTACCCAGATTATCAAAGAGTCCGTGGAAGCCGGCTTGGGGATCAGCTTATTATCGTACTGGGCAATCCGCAAAGAGCTGTCAACGAATAATCTTACGATGCTTAAGGTAGATGGCACACCGATTTCACGGGAGTTTTCAGTAATAATGCCGGCAACGCTTTTCCACACGAAAGCAACGGAAGTTTTTCTAGAAGAATTGCATAGTTATGAAGGTTTCAAAGTACTAAAGACGATCATAAATAACAAAAGATAAGCGCCCGAAAAAGAGGGTAGTCGAGAAAAAATCTCGACTACCCTCTTATCAACAAGCCCGAAAGCACCGGGGTTTTTATTTGCGGCTGAACAGCTCTTTGACGGCTGCCTCGTCCGGAGTGACGTAGACAGTTTTCTGGTGGTCGTAAATGACGAAACCGGGTTTGGCGCCGGCCGGCTTTTTAACATGGCGGCGGCGGGTGTAGTCTACCGGCACGTTGGCCGAGGCCTTGGCCTTGGAGTAGTAGGCGGCCAGGCCGGCAGCGGCGGCGATGGCGTCGGGCGAAGGATCGCGGCTGCCGCATTTTAAGATTACATGGGAACCGGGAATATCCTTGGTATGCAGCCAAAGGTCGTCCGGCCGGGCCTCTTTGAAGGTCACCAGGTCGTTCTGGCGGTTGTTTTTACCGATGAGGATGGCCGTGCCGTCGGGGGCAGCGGCGGCGAGGGGCGCAGCCGGCGCCGGCGGCCGCCGTTTGCCTTTTTCCTTTATGTAGCCGGCCTGGGACAGTTCCTGGCGGATTTCGTCGGCGTCGTTGGCGGTCGTCGCCTGGTCGAGGGCGACGGCGATGGTTTCCAGGTAGGCGGCTTCCTCGCGGCCGGCGGCCAGTTGGCCGGCCAGGGTTTCCCGGGCCCGTTTGGCTTTATTGTAACGGTTGTAGTAGCGGCGGGCGTTGGCCAGCGGGCTAAGGGCCGGGTCGAGGGCGATGGTTATCGGCGGCGCCTCGCCGCCTGCATAGAGATCGGTGAGGCTGGCTTCCCTGGCGCCGGCCGGGATGGCGTGGAGGCTGGCCATGAGGATGTCGCCGTAGCGGCGGTAGGTATCGGCTTCTTCGGCGGCGGCCAGGTCGGCGGCGACGGCGGCGGCTTTGCGGGTCAGGCGGGCGAGTTCGCCGGCCACCAGCTTTTGCAGCATCAGCTTTTCCGGGTTTTCCGGCTGGCCGTGGAAGTTGGCGGCGAATTCGACGGCGGCGCTCAGATTTGTAAAAGGCCGGCGGTCTTGCCCGGCCAGGTGTTCAGGGCAAAAGGGAGCTACGGCCAGCAGCTTGCGGCCGTCGGCGCTGAGGGCGACAGTAGGTTGGCTTTCCCCGGCCGCCAGCGGCCCAATCAGACTGGTGATCGCTTCGGTCAGGGCAGCGGCGTCCTTATTATCGAGGTCGGCTACCGTCATATCGGCCGGCAGCCCGGCTCGCCAGGCGATTTCCTTGGCGGTGAGGGGACCGACGCCCTCGGCGGCGGCGATTATACCCTTGGCGAGGCCGAGGTTTCCGTGGTCGGCCCGCAAGGCGGCGACAAAGCTGCCGGCCGGCAGCTCAAAAAGGTCGCTGCGGGGCTGGCCGGGGGGCGCGGCGTAGGGGCGGCCCGGCAGAACCTGGCGAAAACTGCTGATCGCTGCGCCGATGCGGCGGATGGCATCGAGGACGATGCCATCCTGAACGAGGATGATATTGGAGTGTTTGCTCATTATTTCGAGGGTAAGTTCCTTGGTGACAATAAGGCCGCGCTCGCCGCGGACGTCGACGGCAACGGTGACGATGCGATCCAGGCCGTGCTGGCTGATGCGGGCGATGCGCCCGTCCTCGAGGTGTTTGCGCAGCAGCATGCAAAAGGGGGCGGGGACCGCCGGGTTTTCCGGGACTGCCGACGGCAGCCAGGCGCCGGCGCTGTCCGGGTTGGCCGACAGCAGCAGGGGGATGTCCTCGCCCGGCTGGCGCAGCCAAAGGAGGAGGCGGAATCTGTCGGGTTGAAAGATGCGGTCGACGCGGGCACCGGCGAGGCGACCGTCGAGCTCGGCCACCAGTGAACGCAGGGCCAGGCCTTCGAGGTTCATGGCAAATCCTCCTAGGGCTTTTTCGCCCTAAGTATACCACCCGCCGGCCGCCAGGGTCAAATAAGGTCTATTAAACCTGGCCTTGGAATAACATGGATACAGATGATAAAGATGTTAGCGGGGTGGCAGGATATGGAGAAATGGCATGCGCGCACGGCCGACGATGCGTTGGGGTACTGGCGCACCGACCGGCACGAGGGGCTGGTGCGCAGCGAGGTTGAAGAAAGGCTGGCCCAGTTCGGCTATAACGAGATGGCCCGCCGGGAGACCCCGGCCTGGTGGCGGCGGTTCTTCGCCCAGTTCCAGGATTTCATGGTGATGGTGCTGCTGGCGGCCACGCTAATCTCCGGCCTCTTAGGCGAGTACGTCGACGCGGTCACCATCCTGGCTATCGTGCTGATAAATGCCGTGCTCGGCTTTATCCAGGAGAACCGGGCCGAGCAGTCAATGGCCGCCCTCGAGAAACTGACCGCGCCGGCGGCCCGGGTACTGCGGCACGGCAATATCCAGCAGGTGCCGGCCCGCGAACTGGTGCCAGGCGATATCCTCCTGCTGGAGCCCGGCGATATCGTAGCCGCCGACGGGCGGCTGTTCGAGGCAGCCAACCTCGAGGCCGAGGAAGCGGCCCTCACCGGCGAGTCGATGCCTGTGCGCAAGCTGGCCGACAAGGTGTACCCGGAGGGAGTCACCATCGGCGACCGCAAGAACATGGTGCATGCCGGCACGGTAATCACCCGCGGCCGCGGCCGGGTCATCGTCTGCGCCACCGGTATGGCAACCGAGGTCGGCCATATCGCCGGCATGATCCAGGGCGTGGCCGACGAGGAGACGCCGCTGCAGCGACGGCTGGATAACCTGGGGCGCTGGCTGGTCTGGGGCTGCCTGGGGGTGTGCCTGGTGGTCGTGATCACCGGCGTGGCCAAAGGCGAGCCGCTGTTTTTGATGTGCATGACCGGCATAAGCCTGGCGGTGGCGGCCATCCCCGAGGGGCTGCCGGCAATCGTCACCGTGGCTTTAGCCCTGGGGGTGCAGCGGATGATCCGCCAGCATGCCATTGTCCGCAAGCTGCCGGCGGTGGAGACGCTCGGCTGCACGACCGTTATCTGCTCCGACAAGACCGGTACGCTGACCCAGAACGCCATGACCGTCCGCCAGGTGTACGCCGGCGGCAAAACCTACGAAATTGGCGGGGTCGGCTATGAGATAAAAGGCGATTTTTACCTTGACAAGCAGGAATTCGATGCCAAAAAGGATAAATGTTTACTGCAATGTCTACTGGTCGGCGCCATGTGCAACAACAGTGTACTCAAGGCGAACAACGTAGGCATCAGCGGCATCTGGCGCCGCAAAGGCAGCCGGGGCTTCTCGGTCGAGGGCGATCCCACCGAAGGGGCGCTCGTGGTGGTAGCGGCCAAGGCCGGCATCTGGCGGGAAGAGGTCGAAAAACGGGAAAGGCGGCTGGGGGAAATCCCCTTCGAGGCTGAGCGGCGCCGCATGGCGGTGGCCTACAGCGGGCCGGAAGGCGGGCCGGTGCTGTTTGTTAAGGGGGCGCCGGATACCGTCCTTGAACTTTGCCGCTACTGGTACGACGGCACGCGGGAGCTGCCGCTGACCCCGGAGATCATCGGCCGTATCGCCGCCGTCAACGAGACCATGACCGAAGGAGCGCTGCGGGTACTGGCGATGGCCTATCGCCGGCTGACGCCGGCCGACACGGTGAATCTCGGGGAGGATACCGAACGGGAGCTGGTGTTCGCCGGCCTGATGGGGATGATCGACCCGCCGCGCGAGGAGGCCAAGGAAGCCATCAGCCTCTGCCGCCAGGCCGGCATCCGCACCGTGATGATAACCGGCGACCACCGCAATACAGCGGTGGCCGTGGCCCGTGAAATAAGGCTGTACCGCGACGGCAGCAGCCGGGCCCTGACCGGCCGCGAGCTCGACGCCATGAGCGACCGTGAATTGACGGCCGCCGCCGGCGAGACGACAGTGTACGCCAGGGTGTCGCCGGCCCACAAGCTGCGCATCGTCCGGGCCCTCAAACAAAAAGGCCATATTGTGGCCATGACCGGCGACGGGGTCAACGACGCGCCGGCGGTCAAAGAGGCTGACATCGGCGTGGCTATGGGCCTGACGGGGACGGATGTCACCCGCGAGGCTTCGGCCATGACGCTGGCTGACGACAATTTCGCGACAATCGTCGCCGCGGTCGAGGAAGGTCGCGGCATCTACGACAACATCCGCAAGTTTATCCGTTACCTCTTGGCCTGCAATATCGGCGAAGTCCTGACAATGTTCGTCGCCGCTCTGGCCGGGATGCCGCTGCCGCTTTTGCCGGTGCAGATCCTCTGGGTCAACCTGGTGACCGACGGCTTGCCGGCGATGGCCCTGGGGGTCGATCCTAAGTCGCCCGACATCATGCTGCGGCCGCCGCGCGACCCCGCGGAAAGCGTTTTTTCCCGCGGCCTGGCCCGTAAGATTGTCGGCCGCGGCCTGCAGATAGGCTTTACCACACTACTGGTATTCGCCGGCGTCTATTATCTGCAAAACGACCTGTCGCTCGCCAGGACGATGGCCTTTACGACGCTGGTGTTCTGCCAGCTTTTCCATGTCTATGATTGCCGGTCGGAAGAACTCACCATTTTTCAGCTGGGACTGTTCGGCAACCGCTATCTGCTGCTGGCCACTGGCTGTTCGGCCCTCATGCAGGCTGCCGTTATCCATATACCGGCTCTCAGCGCCATTTTCGGCACGACGCCGCTGTCGCCGGCCGACTGGCTGGTTGTCCTTGTTTTGTCAGGCTGGACTTTCATCCTCGGCGGCCTGCGCCATCTATTTTTCCGGCGGCGGCTATCTGTACGTTCGGCCCTTAGTCGGATATAATATACTATAATACCAAAAGGCGGGCCTGCTGGACGGCCTCGGGAAGCAACGGAGGGATTCAGATGCAGTTTTCGAAGATGCACGGCGCTGGCAACGATTTTGTCGTCGTCAACGGGTTCAAAGAAGTGATCAAAGATGTGGAAACCGCCGGCCGGCTGGTGTGCGACCGCCATTTCGGCGTGGGCGCCGACGGCCTCATCCTCATCCTGCCGTCGGCAACCGCCGATTTTCGGATGCGGATCATCAACTCGGACGGCAGCGAGCCGGAAATGTGCGGCAACGGCATTCGCTGCGCGGCCCGTTATGTTTATGAGCATGGCCTGACCGACAAGACCAGAATCACCTTTGAGACGCTGGCCGGACTGATCAAGCCCGAACTGGTGCTGGCCGACGGTCGGATAACCGGTGTTAAGGTCGATATGGGCAAGCCGCGGCTCAGCCGAGGCGAGATTCCCATGACCGGCCCGGCCGGCGATGCGGCAATGAATGTGCCGGTGGCGGTGGCCGGCAAGACCTATACGGGTATCGGCGTGAGCATGGGCAACCCCCATTTCGTGATTTTCGTCGACGATGTGTCGGCCGTCGACCTATCGGCCGTCGGCCCGAAAATCGAGACAAATCCGCTGTTTCCCCGCAAGACCAACGTGGAATTCGCCCAGGTGGTGAGCCGGCGGGAAATGCGGATGCGGGTCTGGGAACGAGGCGCCGGCGTCACGTTGGCCTGCGGCACCGGCACCTGTGCGACGCTGGTGGCGGCAGCTCTTAGCGGCCGCACCGATCGCACGGCCCTCGTCCATCTGGACGGCGGCGACCTTACCATCGAATGGGCCGAGGACGACCGGGTCTTCATGACCGGCCCGGCGGCAGAGGTGTTCCGCGGCCAATTTCTGCTCGGAGTATAGGCGGCAACAGCGGCAGCCGGGCGGAAAACCCGGCCCGAAATTCGCCGCCTATAGATTTAGCCATTAAATATTACGGTACAGGAGGACATACTATGGCGCTACTTAACGAAAACTACCTGAAACTGCCGGGCAGCTACTTATTTGCCGAAATCGGCCGGCGAGTCACCGCCTTCAAAAACGCTCATCCGGAGGCCAACATCATCCGTCTGGGGATAGGCGACGTAACCCGGCCGCTGGTGCCGGCGGTCATTGAGGCCATGCACAAAGCGGTGGATGAGATGAGCAAAGCCGAGACCTTCCGCGGCTACGGCCCTGAGCAGGGTTACAGTTTCCTTATCCAGAAAATCATCGAGCACGACTATGCGGCCCGCGGCATCAGCCTCGACGAGGACGAAGTGTTCGTCAGCGACGGTGCCAAGAGCGACGTCGGCAACATCCAGGAAATCTTCGGCCAGGAAAATACGGTGGCCATAACCGACCCGGTGTATCCGGTTTATCTAGATACCAACGTCATGGCCGGCCGGACCGGCAGTCTCGGCGATGACGGGCGGTTTGCCGGCATCGTCTACCTGCCGTGCGTGGCCGAGAACGGCTTCAAACCGGCATTGCCCGCCGGCCGGGTGGACATGAT
>JAEZLU010000331.1 GCA_023415075.1 Bacillota bacterium | reverse complement strand
ACGGAAGTAAAAATAGACCCGGTTACCAACACGCTTGTCCGCCAGGGGGTGCCGAGCATCGTCAACCCCTTCGACAAGTTTGCCCTGGAGATCGCCCTCCAGCTCAAGGAGAAGCATGGCGGCAAGGTGACGGTCATCAGCATGGGACCGCCCCAGGCCAAGGACGCTCTCAAGGAGTGCCTGGCCATGGGAGCCGATCAGGCCGTGCTCCTGAGCGACCGGGCCTTCGGCGGCGCCGATACGCTGGCAACGTCATATACGCTGGCTGCCGCTGTCCGCAAGCTCGGCCAGGTTGATCTCATCCTCTGCGGCAAGCAGGCTATCGACGGCGATACCGCCCAGGTAGGGCCAGAGATGGCCGAACATCTGGGGATGACCCAGGTAACCTACGCCGCTTCGGTGGAGATCGACGGCGACAACCTGAAGGTCCAGCGCGAACAGGATGAGGGCTACGACGTTATCGCCACAAAGCTGCCAGCGGTCGTCACCATTATTAAAACGCTTATCGAGCCGCGTTATCCCACCGTCAAAGGGACGATGCGGGCCAACCGGGCCGAGATTCCGGTGTGGACGGCGGCCGACCTCGACGTCGACCCGAACGCTATCGGCCTGAACGGTTCGCCGACCAAGGTTAAACGAATCTTCACCCCGCAGCGGCAGACTAACGGCCAGATTATCGAGGGGGAACCCAAGGAAGCGGCCGCCATTTTGTTCGAAAAACTGCGGGAATTGAAGATCGTTTAGGGGAGGGAACGCGTTATGGCTGTATGGATTAAACAAGACGAGTGCGTCGGTTGCGGCGCCTGCGTAGGCACCTGCCCCTTCGGGGCCATCGTTATGGAGAACGGCAAGGCCCGGATAACCGACGCCTGCACTTCCTGCGGCGCCTGTGTGGAAAGTTGCCCGGTTTCGGCGATCGCGACCGACGCGGTGGCCGGCGGCAAGACGGCCGATGCCAGCTACAAGGGCGTATGGGTGTTCATCGAGCAACGGGAGGGCCATATCCGCAATGTCTCGCTCGAGTTGATCGGCGAGGGCCGCAAGCTGGCCGACGAGCTGGGCGAGGAACTGGCCGGCGTGGTGATCGGCGACGGGGTCGAACCACTGGCCAAGGAGGTTTTCGCCAGCGGCGCCGACAAGGTTTATCTGGTGGAGGACGCCGCCCTGAGGCAGTATAGCACCGACGGCTACGCCGCCGCCTTCACCCGGCTTATTAATAAGTACCGCCCTTCGGTCATCCTGCTGGGGGCGACGAACGACGGCCGCGACCTCGGTCCCCGGGTGGCGGCCAGGGTCAAGACCGGCCTGACGGCCGACTGCACCGGCTTGAGCATCGATCCGGAGGCCCGACTGGTGGCCTGGACCCGTCCGGCTTTCGGCGGCAATATCATGGCAACGATTTTCTGCCCCGACAGCCGGCCGCAAATGGGCACCGTCCGGCCGAAGGTTTTCAAGAAGCCGCAGCCTGATTATGGCAAGACCGGCCAGCTTATCCGCGAGAAGGCCGAGCTGGCGAATGTCGCTATCCGCACGAGCATCGTCGATTTTGTCCAGGTGTGCACGACAAGCTGCAACCTGGAGGACGCCGAGATTATCGTTTCCGGCGGCCGCGGTCTCGGCAACCCCGAGGGTTTCAAGCTGATCGAGGAGCTGGCCGAGGCTCTCGGCGGCACGGTGGGCGCATCGCGCGCGGCCATCGACGCCGGCTGGAAGCCGTATCCCCACCAGGTCGGCCAGACCGGCAAGACGGTCGGTCCGAAGATTTACTTCGCCTGCGGTATTTCCGGGGCCATCCAGCATCTGGCCGGCATGCAGACGTCGGATATTATCGTGGCCATCAATAAGGATCCCGACGCGCCCATATTCAAGGTGGCGCACTACGGCATCGTCGGCGACCTGTACGAAGTCATCCCGGCGCTGATTGCCAAACTCAAGGCCGAAAAATAGACCAGGCTGGAAAGTAAATAGGTAGCAATAAGCTTCGCAGCATTTAGGCCTCGATCATCGATGCAATTTAGATAATCGGGGCCGTTTCTTTTCCGACAGCCGGACGGACACCATTTTCCCTTAATATTTAAGAGGAGAGTGAATTGACATGGCGTTGATGAACGGGAAAGAGTACCTGGAGAGTCTCCGGCGGCTACGGCCGAATATGTACAAATGGGGCGAGCTCATCGAGGATGTAACGATCCATCCGGCCACCCGTCTGCATGTTAAGTCGGTGGCCGATTCGTACGACGCGGCTTTCGATCCCGAGCGGGCCGCGGTGTTTACCGCCAAGTCTTCGCTGACTGGCGAGACGGCGCACCGCTGGAATACGCTGATGAACAGCCTGGAGGCGGTTATGGGCAACTCGAAGATGAAGCGGGCCCAGTACCGCAACACCGGCACCTGCCAGGGCGCGACCTGCGCCGGCTGGACGGCTATTAACGTGCTGTGGGCGATAACCTATGAGCTGGATAAGGACCTCGGCACCAATTACCATGAGCGGGTCAAAAAGTATTTCCGGCACGTCGAGGACAACTGCCTGGCACTGGCCGGGGCCATTACCGACGCCAAGGGCAACCGGGCCCTTAAGCCGGCCGAGCAGCCCAACAAGGACTCTAACCTGCATGTCAAGGAGGTCCGGCCCGACGGCATCGTTATCCGCGGCTACAAGGCCCAGATCTGCGGTGTGGCCGCCTGCCACGAGATTATCGCCATGGCCGGCAGCGGTTACAGCGAGGCGGATAAGGATTTCTGCCTGGCGGTGGCCGTGCCCCGCGACGCCGAGGGGCTGACGATCGTCGAGACCCGCCGTCCGAGCGATGCCCGCGACGAGGAGGAGGGCTGGGACGCCCCGAAATCCGGCAATATCACCCAGGCTTTCCTGATTTTCGACGACGTCTTCGTGCCCAACGACCGCGTGTTTTTGAACGGCGAGTTCAAGTACACTGGCAAGGCCATCGGCTATTTTACCGCCATCTACCGGGCGGCGATCGGCGCCTGCGTGGCCGGCCAGGGCGATATCATGTGCGGGGCGGCCATCAATATGGCCCGGGCCAACGGCCTGTCCCAGAAGGCCTTCCAGGACAAACTCAATCAAATGGCGATCAATAACGAGATTACTTATTCTGTGGGGCTCGGGGCGATGCTGGCCGGCAAGGGCCACCCCTCCGGCGTGTGGATGCCCGATATGCTGCTGGCCCATGTCAATAAAACCCAGGTAGCGAAACTGCCTTACGAGACTAAGGTGATTTGTCAGGATATCAGCGGCGGCGTCGCCGAGACCGGCTGCTTCCCCTCCTACAAGGACTGCCAGTCGCCGCTTTATGGTGCCGATATCCTGAAAGCGC
>JAEZLU010000327.1 GCA_023415075.1 Bacillota bacterium | reverse complement strand
GCGTTTATGCTTATTTATTATCTGCGGTCTTTGTGGCAGCACCTTAGCGGCAAAGGGGCAAAATGCGACAATGAGGAGCGGCGATAACTTATGGCTGTACTTGTAGCTTCCCTCGGCATGCTGGCGCTGTTCGCGATTAATGTACCGGTGGCCTTTGCCATCACCCTGGCGACCTTCGCCTACTTCTTCATCGCCAACGATCTGTCGCCGGTGTTCGCCGTCCAACGGATGATCGGCGGCGCCGACAATGTGCCCCTGCTGGCTATTCCCTTTTTCATGATGCTGGGTTCGGTGCTCAATTGTACCGGCATAACCACCAGGCTGCTCATCCTGTCCGATGTTCTGTCAGGGCATATGCGGGGCGGCCTGGCCCAGACCAACGTCGTGCTGGGGGCGCTGATCGGCGGCCCGTCGGGCGCCGGCCTGGCCGATGCGGCGATGATCACCAAGGTGCTGGTGCCGGAGATGGTTAAAAACGGTTACAGCAAAGCCTTTTCGGCCGCGCTGACGTCGGCGTCGGCTCTCCTCGGCCCCATCCTGCCGCCAGGCATCGGCCTCATCATTTACGGCTTTATCTCCGATACGTCGATCGGCAAATTATTCATGGGCGGCCTTGGCCCGGGAATATTGCTTACCTTCCTGCTGATGGTTGCGGTGGACTATGTGGCCAGGAAGCGCGGCTACAAACCGGCCCGCAGCCGGCCGGCCAGCCTCAAGGAAGTGCTGCAGGCCACCAAGGGCGCTTTCTGGGGCCTGATGCTGATGGTCATTATCCTCGGCGGCATCAGGTACGGCATTTTCACCCCTACCGAAGCCGGGGCGGTTACCGTACTGTATTCGCTGGCCGTGGGCTTCGCCTATCGGGAAACTAAATGGACCGACGTCAAGGAAGCCCTGGGCGAGTCAGCCCGGGCCAACGGTTCGATCATGATCATCCTTATGGCGTCGGCCGGCTTTGCCTGGATTCTGACCTGGGAAGGCATCGCCGAACAGGTCACGGTTATGCTGACCGAGGTGACGGCAAGTCCGGCCGTTTTCCTGCTGCTTGTGAACCTCTTCCTGCTGATAGTCGGCATGTTCCTGGACGGCAACGCGGCGATAGTAGTCCTGACGCCGCTACTGATGCCGACCGTCCATGCCCTGGGCATCGACCCCATCCATTTCGGCATCACGATGATCTTTAACCTGTCGATCGGGGCGATCACACCGCCATTCGGCACGACAATGTTCCTGGTCTGCAACCTGACCGGCGTAAAGATGGACGAATACCTGCGGGAAATACTGCCCTTTTATGTGGCCCTGTTGGTGACGCTGGCGATTACGACCTATATTCCCTGGCTGTCGCTCGTCCTGGCCAACCTTGGCCAATAGGCGAAACTCAGCGACCAGTTGCTTAAAAAATTGTAAACACCCCACAGCCGGTGGGGTGTTTTTTTTGCTGTTTTTCAGGAGACTATACAAAATAAGTAACAATTGTCTTTTTTGAAAGGACTTTTTCGGTATTTTGTATTCATGAGGCGCTCGGTAAAAAAGGGCAGGATTTTATACCAGGAATGCGAATATATTCTATATATACAGAACGACGTTCGGCACACGGAAACGGGGATGGTGAAGTTGGTCAAACAGGAGTCTCCATATATAATCGCTTCAGTTGACCGGGCAATCGACCTGCTCATACTTCTCGGGCGCAACCCGCGGGACATGGGAGTCACCGAGCTGGCCAAAGCTCTGGGCGTCCAGAAGAGCACCGCCCACAGCCTACTGCAGACGCTGCTTCTCCGGGGCTTCGTCCGTCAGACCGACAACGGCCGTTATACCCTCGGCTACGGGCTCATCAAACTTGGCGAAGCCTGTGCCGAGCAACTGGATATCCGATCGATCGCCAGGCCGGTTATGAACGAGCTGGCCGAGGAGACCCAGGAGATAGCCCTGCTGGCGGTGCTGGCCGGCGCCTCGCTGATAATAATCGACCGGGTGGAACCGCAGCGCCCCTTTTTGATTATCCCTAAGTTCGATTTTACGATAACCCTCCACAGTACGGCGGTCGGCAAGGTGCTGCTGGCCAACGCGCCGGCTGAGGTGATCGAGGAGTTTTTCGCCCACGGATTGGCCCGTTTCACGCCGTATACGCTCATCGACCAGGAAGAGCTACGGTGCGAATTGGCCAGGATCAGGGTCGAGGGCTTCGCGGTCGGCTGTAATGAGACCATCGAAGGCGTTACTTGCATCGCCGTGCCTATTTTTGACGCCGGCGGCAAGGTGGCCGCCGCGTTGTCGGTGTCGAGCGCCAGCTCGGTGCTGGTGGCCGAACGCCATTTTGGGGTGATCAGGACGCTCAAGGAGAAGGCTGAGGTGATTTCGCGCCGTCTTGGTCACCAGCCTGTTATGTAGACAAGGTAAATTACAAAGGAGGAGTATGGATGCCTAAGCCTGTGTTCAACGAAGAAAGGTGCAAGGGTTGCGAGCTCTGCACGGCGGTCTGTCCAAAGAAGATTGTGGTCATAGCCAACCGGTTCAACAGTAAGGGATACCGGCCGGCGACCTGCAGCGATGAAAAGCAGTGCATCGGCTGTATGCTGTGTGCCCGGACCTGCCCGGATGTTGTGATTGAAATCCATAAATAGGGAGTGAGTAGTGTGGCGGAAAAGATCCTGATGAAGGGTAACGAGGCCATCGGCGAAGCCGCTATTGTCGCCGGCTGTCGGCATTACTTCGGTTACCCGATTACCCCCCAGAGCGAGCTTATCGAATACATGGCCCGGCGCCTGCCCCAGGTGAACGGGGTGTTCCTGCAAGCCGAGAGCGAGGTTTCGGCCATTAATATGGTTTACGGCGCCGCCGGTGCCGGTGCCAGGGTTATGACTTCGTCCTCCAGCCCCGGCATCAGCCTCAAGCAGGAAGGCATTTCCTATATGGCGGGAGCGGAACTGCCGTGCGTTATCGTCAACGTCGTCCGCGGCGGCCCCGGCCTCGGCAGCATCCAGCCCGGTCAGTGCGACTATTTCCAGGCTACCAAGGGCGGCGGCCACGGCGATTATCACAACATCGTCCTGGTGCCTAATTCGGTGCAGGAGATGGTTGATTATACCGTGCTAGCTTTCGATCTCGCCGACACTTACCGCAATCCGGTGATGATTCTCGGCGACGGTGCCCTCGGCCAGATGATGGAACCGGCGTCCTTCCCGGCGGCAGGCGGCAAGCAGGTGGCCAAACCCTGGGCGTCCACCGGCCTTCGCGGCCGTAGCGAGCCCAATATCATCAACTCGCTCCATATCCAGGCGCCTGACCTGGAGAAGCATAACATCCACCTGCAGAAGAAGTACGCGCTGATTCAGGAGAAGGAGACCCGCTGGGAAACCCTCAACACCGAGGACGCCGAACTGGTGCTGGTCGCCTACGGCATTACCTCGCGTATCGCTCAGTCGGCCATGGAGAAAGCCCGGGCCCAGGGTATGAAGGTTGGCCTGTTCCGGCCGATCACGGCCTGGCCGTTCCCGACGGCGGCCCTGGCGCCGCTGGCCAAGAAGGCCGCCGCCTTCCTAGCGGTCGAGCTTTCCGCCGGCCAGATGGTTGAGGATGTGCGGCTGGCAGTCAACGGCGCCAAGCCGGTCCATTTCTACGGACGGATGGGCGGTATGATCTGCAGTCCGCAGGAGGTCTTCAGCCAAATCGTGAAAATTATGAGTGGCAAGGAGGGGAAATAGAATGGCCGAGAAACTGTTTACCAGGCCGGAGTCGCTGCGCGATCTGCCATTTCATTACTGCCCCGGCTGCCATCACGGGATAATCCACCGACTGGTGGCCGAGGTCATCGACGAGCTCAAGGTCCGCGACAAGACGATCGGCGTCGTGCCGGTAGGCTGCTCGGTACTGGCCTACGATTATTTCAACTTCGATACCCAGGAAGCCGCCCACGGCCGGGCGCCGGCAGTGGCGACCGGCGTCAAGCGGGTTCATCCCGACGCCCTGGTTTTCACCTATCAGGGTGACGGCGACCTGGCGGCCATCGGTTGTGCCGAGATTGTTCACGCCGCCGCCCGCGGCGAGAAGATCTGCACGATTTTCGTGAATAACGCAATTTACGGGATGACCGGCGGCCAGATGGCGCCGACCACCCTGCCTGAGCAAGTGACGACGACGTCGCCCTACGGCCGCAAACCCGATATCGTCGGCATGCCCATCAGGGTGTCGGAAATGCTGTCAACCCTCGACGGCGCCAAGTTCATCACCAGGGTGGCAGTGAACAATCCAGCCAATATGGCCAAGGCCAAGGCGGCCATCAAAAAGGCCTTTGAACTGCAGCTGAGCGGCCAGGGTTTCTCGCTGGTGGAAGTGCTGTCGACCTGCCCGACCAACTGGGGCATGAGTCCGTTGGAAGCCAACGCCTGGCTGGAGAAAAACATGCTGCCGCATTATCCGCTGGGTGTATTTAAAACACCGGAGGGGGTGGCGAAATGACCCACGAAATCGTATTGGCCGGCTTCGGCGGCCAGGGTGTCATGCTGATGGGTCAGCTCTTGACCTATGCCGGTATGCTTGAGAATAAAAACGTTTCCTGGATTCCTTCCTACGGTCCGGAGATGCGCGGCGGGACAGCCAACTGCTCGGTTATCATTTCCGAGGAGCCGATCGGCGCGCCGATCGTGACCGAGCCGACCACGGTGGTGGCCATGAATCTGCCGTCGCTGGACAAATTTGAGCCGCAGCTCAAAGCAGGCGGCACGCTGATTATCAACAGCTCGCTCATCGAGCGGGGCGCCAAGCGCGGCGATGTGACCACCTATCAGGTGCCCTCAAACGACATTGCCAATGAACTCGGCAACGCCAAAGTTGCCAACATGGTGGTTCTCGGAGCTATACTGGCCGCTACCAGTGCGGTTTCCCAGGAATCGGTCCTCAAGGCGTTCGCCAAGATGTTCGCCAAGAAACCGGGTCTCCTGGCCATCAATGAGCAGGCCATCACCCGCGGGGCGGAGTATGTAAAGTCAAAGCGCTAAACGGTAAAAAGGCCGTCCGCAGAAACTGCGGGCGGCCTTTTTTATATTAAGCCTGACGATCGACGGTTTACTGCTGTAAATCGACAGTTTAGCCGGCAAGGGCAGGATTTTTGACCAGGGCAGGCGAAATATTGCATGGTATAATCGGTTCCCTGAAGGACGGGTGATTGTCGGTGCGAGACGGGTTGACGCTGGAAGCTATGCTTGATACACTTGCCGGGATGGCGAATGCGGCTGTCGTGAGTGTCGACGCCGACGGCATCATCCGCCACATTTGTGTCGGCAAACGGCCGGCGGCTGCTTGCCGCCGCATTCCGGGCAACAGCTTTCTCCGTCTGCTGCGGCTGTCTTTCGGGCCAACGGCCGGCCGCCTGGCTGAGGCCTACGACAGCGCTGTCCGCAGCGGCAAGGTTGTGCGTTTAACCCGTGTACAGCACGAGTCGGCCCGAAATTTGACCGAGTACCTGGACTGGCAGTTTGTCCCTTGCCAGGCGACTAAGGCGATGATCGTATGCGTCGGCAACGTTACCGAGTCAGTTGGGCTGGAGCAGGAGTTCCAGTCCATTTCTGAAGAGAATGAAACAGTCAACCGTGAATTTCTTGCGGCAATGTCCAAGCTCGATTTCCGGCTGATGGAGCTTGACCAGGCCCACAAGAAACTGGCAGCCCTTTACCGGATAACTTCAGCGGTGCAGCGTCAGCTCGGCGAGCAGGGCGTGCTTGAGGAAATCGTCATCGGCCTTACCGGTGAACTCGGTTACTCCCACGCCGCCATCCTGCTGCTGGACGAACAACGGCAAGAACTGGCCATAAAGGCTCATAGTGGCTACACCATGGCCAAAGGCATTCCTTACGGTAAAGGGATTGTCTGGCAGGCGGTGCTGTCTCGCCAGCTCGTCTACGTTCCCGATGTCTGCAAAGATCCGCGCTATATTCCGGCAACCGTAAACGGCGTGAGCGAGATCGCTGTGCCGCTGATGTTCGCCGACAAGGTCATCGGTGTACTGGATATCGAAACGTCCGAGGAACGGCCGCTCCAGCCTTATGATCGTGACCTTTTGGGATCGCTGGCCGGACAGGTGGCGGTAACGATCGCCCACGCTCAGCATGTGGCGACGGTCGAAAACCAGGCCATTACCGACGGCCTTACCGGCCTTAACAACTACCGTTTTTTCCTGAGCCAGCTCGAGCTTGAGATCAAACGGGCCAAACGCTATAAGCGGCCATTGTCGCTACTCATGCTCGATATCGACGATTTCAAGCGTTTCAACGATTGCAACGGCCATAGCTGCGGCAATGAGTTGTTGGTTCAACTGGCTGCGATGATGCGCTCCTCCTGCCGCGACGTCGATTGTCTCGTTCGCTACGGGGGCGAGGAGTTCGTCATTTTATTCCCGGAGACCGGGCCTATGGAGGCTTACGCAGTGGCTGAACGGATTCGTCAGGCAGTAGCGGCCTATCCGTTCCGCGGTCAGAGGAAACAGGACGGCAGCGTAGTTACGGTGAGTATCGGCGTTGCCAGTTATCCGGCCGATGCGCCTTCTTCCCGTGAACTGTTGGAGCATGCCGACCAGGCCTTGTATGCCGCCAAACGATCAATGAAAAACCGGGTAGTGATGTACGGTTTACCGCAGAATTTCAAGCAGGCCGGTTTGCCGACAAGCAGCTAGCGGGCGGGCCGGTGCATAATATACAATAAGTTAGCCGCTTTGCGGGCTGGTGGGTGATAATGCAGATATGACAGAAGAGTTTTTCGGCGACGGCAAGACTTATTCTTTGGCGGGAACCGGCCAGGAAGTCAAGTTTATGGTCGATGCGCTGGGACTTGCCAAAAGCAAAGCGATCCTTGACCTGTACTGCGGTTATGGGCGTCATGCCATCGAACTGGCCAAGCTGGGCTATCGGGTTACCGGTGTCGACGCCACAGCGTCCTTCCTGGATATCGCCCGTCAGCAGGCCACCGAGGAAGCCGTTGACGTGGTTTTTCGGCAATGCGATATGCGGGAACTCGACTATGTAGCCGAATTCGCCGCCGTAATCAATATGTTTGCCGCTTTCGGCTATTTTTCCGATGACGAGAACGCCGCCGTTTTGCAGCGGGTGGGCAGGGCCCTCAAGCCGGGCGGCCTGTTTCTCATCGATCTGCTGAACCGCGAGTGGATGGTCCGTAACAATCTTAACCGCTACTGGCGCCATCCGAGCGGCGAATACGTTCTGTCGTACAAGGTTGAGCTGCAGCAGGGCGTGGTCATGATGAAAAGGGTGCTTTTGAACCAGGTGACCGGCGCCAAAACCAAGTACGAGTTCGTGCTGCGGGCTTATTCCCAGGCCGAGATGGAGCTGCTGCTCACCCGGAGCGGCCTGAAGGTAAAAGCGACCTACGGCGGCTTTGACGGCCGCGTGTACGGAGCCGACGCCCCCAGGATGATAATGCTGGCAGTTAAAGAGTAAAGCAGCCGTCTGCGAAAAAGCAGGCGGCTTTTCATATGGCACTGCCGCCGGCACCTTCATAGGATAATACAAGGGGGTGCGACGGTGGGGGAGAGGATTATCCGCGTAAACGGCAAAGAATTCGGCCGCCGGCCGCGGGTGGGACTGGCGCTAAGCGGGGGCGGCGTCAAAGGGGTGGCCCACATCGGGGTCCTCAGGACGCTTACGGAAAATAATATTCCGGTGGATATGGTTGCCGGCACAAGCGCCGGCGCCGTTATCGGCGGCATGTACGCCTGCGGTTACTCGGCCCGTGATATGCAGGAACTGTTGGAAAGCTTGAACATAGCCGACTTTATCGATTTGAAGGTAACGGTGGGCGATCTTTTCAAGCATGGCATGAAATGGCTTTTCAGCGGCCGCTTTCGCTTCTGGTCGGTGCTGCCGGCCGGCCTGGTCAAAGGCGATAAGATCGAATTTTATCTGACCAGTCTGTGTCAGCGGCGAACGATGAAGGATACTTATTTGCCGCTGGCAGTGACGGCGGTTGATATCAACTCAGGCGATACCGTCTTTTTTACGACGCCGGTCGAGGGCAGCCGGGCCATCCTGAACGCCCGCTACTATCATAACGCGCTGCTGGCCGAGGCTGTGCGGGCCAGCATTTCCGTTCCAGGAATCTTTTCGCCGAAGAAATACCGCGGCATGACCCTGGTCGACGGAGCGGTGAAAAACAATCTGCCCACCGACATCCTGCGCCATATGGGGGCGGAAGTGATAATCGCCGTCGACCTGGGTTATTCGGGCGAGCCTAACCATGAACTGAAAACAGTTGGCGAGATTCTCATGCAATGCATTGATATCATGGGCCGGGAGGTCACTTTGCTGAAAGGGGCACAGTACGCCGACGTGATTATCAGGCCACCGCTTGCCAATATAAATTTCAAGGATACAAAGCAGCTAACGGCCTGCGTAGGCCGCGGCTCTCAGGCCACTTGGGAGAAGATCGACGAAATCAGGCGGCTTACGAGAGCCTGACTGGTCGCGGCTCCCTTTCCCCCCGCATATCATAAAATAGATTTGTGTGGGGAGGTAAGGACAGGTGGGGGGAGAAGAGTGGCTGGCCCTTTACCGGGAACTGGCCCAGGTCGATAATGTCGTAGGCATAGGCCGCGGCCACAAGTGGGTGCGCGGAGAAAATACCGGCAAACCGGCAACCATTGTGCTCGTACGCAAAAAATACCCCAAGGGCGATCTGCGGCGGGCGGCGGTGCTCCCTCGCAAGGTTGGCGGGGCCGTTACCGATATAATCGAGGTAGGCGATATCCAGCTGCAGAGTGCTGAGCGGACTGACGGCAGCCGGCCGGCGAGGCCGGGGGTGAGCATCGGTCATTATCAAGTGTCGGCCGGCACCTTTGGTGCCGTCGTAACCGACCGTGACAGCGGCCAAAAGCTTATTCTCTCGAATAATCATGTGCTGGCTAACCTGACTAACGGCAATGATGAGCGGGCCAAGCTAGGCGACCCCATTCTCCAGCCGGGCGTATATGACGGCGGCGACAGCAAAGCGTCGGTTATCGGTCACCTGGAGCGATTTATTCCGCTGTACCGGGATACGGTGGTGCCCCAGTGCCGGATAGCCAACCTGTTTGCCGCCATTATCAACAAAGCGATAAAAATGCTGCAGCCCCACTACCGTATTGAGGTTATGCGGGACAGCGAGAAGGTGAATATGGTCGATTGCGCTGTCGCCATCCCGGTGTCGCCCGAGGCTATTACCGGCGAGATAATGGAGATCGGCGCCCTGGACGGCGTGAAAGAACCGCAGCTCGGGCTGGCCATAAAAAAAAGTGGCCGGAGTTCGGGTCTTACTTATAGTATTATCCTGGCAGTCGATGTTACCTTGCGGGTCGGTGTAAGCCCCGGCGCTTACGGCATTTTCGGCGGCCAGGTGCTGGCCGGACCGATGAGCATGCCTGGCGATAGTGGCTCGCTGGTGGTAAGTGAAGACAATTATGCGGTCGGTTTACTGTTCGCCGGCTCGGAGCAAGCCACGATGTTCAGCCCGATTAACCGGGTGCTTGACGCCCTCAACGTGACTTTGGTCTAAAGATAAGAACCAGGATTTACTCCTGGTTTTTATCTTTCAAAAATTCCAGTCCTGGCGGGAATACTGTTCCTGCTTGCCCTGGCCGGCTCTGGCGTACTGCGGCCGGCCCTGCGGGCGCTGGGGTTCCAGGTTGCTGCCGAAGTTGCGGGCGCCGCTGGTGACTGCGTAGCGGCTATTTGACGTGGCCTGCGGGCCGCCAGACAGCCTCTGGCCTGACTGCAGCCGCCGGCCGAAATTCTGGCGGCCGGCCCCGGGAGTGTACCAGCCTTTCTGCTGGAGAAACTCGAAAAGCATGCGGGCAGCCTGTTGCTCATCCTGCTGCAGGGCGATAAAAGTGTCGCGTACCCGCTCGCTGGTTGCCTCCATGATGGCATGGTCGTACAGGTGCGACATCTGCTTTTCGGTGGCCAACAGGTCGAAGAGCATGTCCCGGTCGGAAAGCCGGTTGAAACCGGTGGCGTTATACTTGCCGTGGCTTGCCATTTGATCACCTCGACTATTGATATTGTTGTCCGGCGGGAGCGTTGGCCGACTGACCGAGCATGCGCTTGAGCTGGTTGGCATGGTTGCGCTTGTTTCGGGAAAGTTCATAG
>JAEZLU010000135.1 GCA_023415075.1 Bacillota bacterium | reverse complement strand
CTGCGGGCGAATATGCAGGGGATGACGTCGCCGCCGGCGGTGACGGCTATTTTGCCGACCAGGCAGCTGTGACAGGAGTGGGCCTTCTGGAAGGTGAACGGATCGGTGTAGAAGGGCGGCCCGATGGGCGGCTTTTGGTAGGCGGTGGGCAGGAGCTCCTTGTCGTCGCCGCGACCGGTGGGACGGACGACGTCGGGCGGCGTGACGTCGACGCCGAGCTTGCCGCAGAGGTCCATGATATTTTGGGCTTCGGTTTCGTTGGCTTTCATGACGATGGAGGCGATGCGGAGCGGGATTTTGGCGGCGAGAATTTTGTCGACGGCGGCCATGGTTTTGGCGAAGCTGCCGGGATGAAGGGTTACCCGGTCGTGGATTTCCGGGCAGGCCGCGTAGATGGTTGTGGCGATGTTGACGCCGCGCTGCTTGAAGAATTCGATGTCGTCGTCGGTTATCAGGGTGGCGTTGGAGAAGATTTCGATGAAGTCGAAGCCTTCGGCCCGGGCTTTGTCGACAAGTTCCCGCCAGCGGGGGTAGAGGAGGGGCTCGCCGCCGATGAGCTGGATGGCACCGGCGCCGGCGGCCCTGGCTTCGGCGATGAGACTCAGCCAGCGTTCATGGGGGACGGCGTCGCAGTCGGCGCAGGGACCGCTGGTGGCATAGCAGTGCAGGCATCTGTTGTTGCAGCCGGAGGTGAGCTCGAGCCAGAGAAAGTCGAGCTTGGGCGGCGCTTCTTCGGCCTCCTCGGCCGGGGACGAGGCCGGTTTCTGAAGGTAGAGGGAGCCGAGGCCGAGTTCAGTGAGCCGTTGCAGGAAGTCGACGAATAATTTGTCTTCCGGCGAATTGATGTCGACGATGTCTTCCAGGGGCCCTTGTTGGCAGGCCAGGAGAAGCTGGAGGGCCCCCTGGTTTATTGAGAGGACTTTGCCGCTCTGCAGGTTGTAGATGGCCCCCCGGCGGGCGCCAGACACCAGCTTGCAGCAATCCTGAAGGCGATAATACAATAAAACTCCTCCTCTGCACGATTTGGTACATAATATGCTACCAGTTTTCCCGGTGTGCATAGGCCGGAGGGGGAGGACAGGCAAGCCAGACCGGGCTTTGTTTTTGCCAGATTTTTTTCCTGGCCGTTATGTTGACAACTCGGGAAAAATCCTTTATAATAACCCTTGTCGCGTTAAGCAAATGCGGAAGTAGCTCAGTGGTAGAGCATCGCCTTGCCAAGGCGAGGGTCGCGAGTTCGAATCTCGTTTTCCGCTCCACAGTGAAAGCCCCGGACGAATAGTCCGGGGCTTTCACATTTATTTTTCGACTTTTTTTGCGGCCTTGGCTGTACGGGGCCGTCCGGGGGTTCTTTGCGTCGGAGTCCGTCAGCCGGCGGCTGGGGCGGGCAGGCGGCGAGCGACAGCCTTTCGGCTTGATTTTTCCTTCATAATTATGTTATCATATAATTCACGGCGTAATTCCCGTGAGGATTTGCCTCATTACTGGCAATACTATGCCAGGATGGGTAATTAAATAAGGAGGCTACGCATTCATGAAAGTTACGGCAGAAAAGATCGACGCCCACAAAACAGCGCTGACGGTCGAGGTTCCCCAGCCCGAGGTGGCCAAGGCGGTCGATAAGGCTTATCATAAACTGGCTGCGCAGGTCAACATCCCCGGTTTCCGCAAAGGTAAAGTGCCGCGCAAGATTCTGGAGATTCGCCTCGGCAAAGAGGCTCTTTTAGATGAGGCTTTCGAGATTCTGGCCGGCCCCGCTTATGCCGAGGCGCTGACCGAGCAGAATATTGAGCCGGTGGCCCGCCCCGAGATCGAGGTGGTAACGCTGGCCGAGGATCAGCCGCTGGTGTTCAAGGCGACGGTTGTCGCCAAGCCGGAGATTACCCTCGGCGAGTACAAGGGTCTTAAGGTGGCCAAAGCCCCGGTTAAGGTGGAGGCTGAAGAGGTCGATAAACAGATTGAGACGCTGCAGAACCGCCACGCCAAGATGGTGGTCGCCGAAGGTGCGGCCCTTGCCAAGGGCGATTTCGCTATCATCGATTTTGCCGGCTTTATCGACGGCATCCCCTTCAAGGGCGGCGAAGGCAAGGGCTACCCGCTGGAGATCGGCTCCGGCAGCTTTATTCCCGGCTTCGAGGATCAGCTCATCGGCGCCAAGGCCGACGAGGAGCGCGACTTGAAGGTGGCGTTCCCGGCCGACTATGGTGTACCCGAACTGGCCGGCAAGGACGCCGAGTTCAAGGTCAAGGTGATCGACGTTAAGCGCAAGGAAATTCCGACCGTCGACAACGACTTCGTGAAAGAGGTCGGCGAGTTTGATACGGTAGAGGAATTAAAGGCCGATATAGAGAATAAATTAAAACAGGCTGCAGAAGATAAGGCGGACCGCGAATTCCGCGCCGCCGTAATCAAGGCGGCGGTGGACAACTGTTCGCTGGATATTCCGCCGGTGATGGTGGAGAGCGAAATCGACAATATGCTGCGGGATATGGATATCAATCTCCAGAACCGCGGCCTCAGCCTCGCCAAGTACCTGGAGATCACCAAGAACGAGATCGGTGCCCTGCGGGCCAATTATCACGAGACGGCCCTCGAGAGCGTGAAGGCCGACCTGTTGCTGGAGGCGGTGGCCAAGGCCGAGAACCTTGAGGCCACACCGGCCGATCTCGAGGGGGAAGTGGCTGCCATGGCTGCCGGCTATCAGGCGCCGGTGGACGAGGTACGTAAGATTATCCTCAAGGAGGGCCGGCTGGAGGCCCTGGCAAAATCGGTGCTTCGCAAGAAGGCCGCCAATTTGATTATCGACAACGCGGTCGCCGAATAGCAAACGGCCGGCCGCCACATAAAATAGTATATATTTTTCGAGGTGTATTCAGATGAATTTCGTGCCTATAGTTGTAGAACAGTCCAACCGCGGCGAGCGGGCTTATGATATATATTCCCGCCTGTTGAAAGACCGCATAGTATTTCTCGGTGGGCCCATCGACGATAATGTGGCCAACCTGATAATCGCCCAGATGCTTTTCCTGGAATCTGAGGATCCCGACAAAGACATCCATCTTTATATCAACAGCCCCGGCGGTGTAGTGACGGCCGGTCTGGCCATCTACGACACCATGCAGTATATCAAGCCGGATGTTTCGACCATTTGCCTTGGTCTGGCCGCCAGCGCGGGCGCCCTGTTACTGGCCGCCGGCGCCAAGGGCAAGCGCTATGCCCTGCCGTATGCCCGGATCATGATCCATCAGCCCCACGGTGGGGCCAGAGGTCAGGCTACCGACATTGAAATCCACGCCAGGGAGATTCTGCGCCTGCGGGAAATCGGCAATGAGATCATGGTACGTCATACCGGCCAACCGCTTGAGAAGATCCAGAGAGATATGGAACGGGATTTCTTCATGTCCAGCGAGCAGGCCACCGAATACGGCTTAATTGACTCCGTTATCACTCAGAGGCGCAAGGATATTCCCAAGTAAAGGGGTGGTGAGATGCTTAAGTTTGGCGATGACAGGGGACAGTTGAAGTGCTCGTTCTGCGGCAAGCTGCAGGAGCAGGTCAAGAAACTGGTCGCCGGCCCCGGAGTTTACATCTGCGACGAATGTATCGAACTGTGCAACGAGATAATCGAGGAGGAACTGAGCGAGGACGTCGAACTCGAGCTGCGGGATATCCCGAAGCCGAAGGAGATCAAGGATATCCTCGACCAATACGTTATCGGCCAGGACGAGGCCAAGAAGACGCTGGCAGTGGCGGTATACAACCACTATAAGCGGATCAACCTCGGCAACAAGCTGGAGGACGTCGAGCTTCAGAAGTCCAATATCGTAATGCTTGGGCCTACCGGCAGCGGCAAAACGCTGCTGGCCCAGACGTTGGCCAAGATTTTGAATGTGCCGTTCGCCATCGCCGATGCCACCTCGCTGACCGAGGCCGGCTACGTGGGCGAGGATGTGGAGAATATTCTCCTGAAGCTCATCCAGGCGGCCGATTATGATGTCGAGAAGGCCGAAAAAGGTATTGTCTATATTGACGAGATCGACAAGATCGCCCGAAAGTCGGAGAATCCGTCGATAACCCGCGACGTATCCGGCGAGGGCGTTCAGCAGGCCCTGCTGAAAATCCTCGAAGGGACGGTGGCCAGCGTACCGCCGCAGGGCGGCCGTAAGCACCCCCACCAGGAGTTCATCCAGATCGATACGACGAACATTTTGTTCATCTGTGGCGGTGCCTTCGACGGCATCGACAAGATCATAAGCTCCCGCACCGGTAAGAAGCAGATGGGCTTCGGCGCCGATATTAAAGGCAAGGAAGATAAGAAGCTTGGCGAGATTTTGCGGCAGATTCTGCCGGAAGACCTCCTGAAGTTCGGGCTTATCCCCGAGTTCGTCGGCCGGCTGCCGGTCATTGTGACCCTCGACGCCCTCGACGAGGAGGCGCTCATCCTCATCCTGACCGAGCCCAAGAATGCGCTTGTCAAACAGTACCAGAAGTTCCTCGACCTTGACAACGTGCAGCTGGAGTTCAAGGAGGACGCCTTGCGCTCGATAGCCCAGGAGGCCCTTAAGCGCAAGACCGGCGCCCGCGGTTTGCGGTCGATCATCGAGGCGATCATGCGCAATGTTATGTACGAGGTGCCGTCGCGCGGCGACGTGGCCAAGTGCATCGTGACCCGTGAGGTGGTCCTGAGCAAGGAGGAACCCATCCTGGTTACGGTTGACCGCAAGGCTAAGAAAAAAGAAGAGTCTGCTTGATAGCGAGAGAAAAAGGGAGAATTATATTCTCCCTTTATTTTTTTGCCTGTTTTCGGCCCCGTAGCGTCTTTATCGCCGGGATAATTAAGCGCGGTCTGCCTATACTAAGTCTAGAAACTTACATATGAGGGCCGTCTGGAACCGCAGAACGGCCGCCACGGGAAGGAGGTTTGCCGGCAGATGGACTACGCTGTAAACATCATAACGGTGATTCAGTTTTTCTTCGCCATCGTCATCGGCATGTATTTCTGGAACCTGCTGCGGTCGCAACAGGGCAACCGGGTGGCGGTGGAGCGCGAATCGAAAAAGGAAATGGACAAGCTGCAGCGGCTGCGGGAGATTTCCCTGACCGAGCCGCTGGCCGAGAAGACCCGGCCGACCACCTTCGGCGAGATAGTCGGCCAGGAGGAGGGTCTCAAGGCCCTGCGGGCCGCCCTCTGCGGGCCCAACCCGCAACATGTGATAATGTACGGACCGCCTGGCATCGGCAAGACAGCAGCGGCCAGGCTGGTGCTGGAAGAAGCCAAGCGCAACCCTCTTTCGCCTTTCGGTGCGAGCGCCAAGTTCATCGAGATGGACGCCACCACCGCCAGGTTCGACGAGCGTGGTATCGCCGACCCGCTGATCGGCACAGTCCATGACCCCATTTACCAGGGGGCGGGGCCGATGGGCATTGCCGGCATTCCTCAGCCCAAACCGGGAGCGGTAACCAAGGCCCACGGCGGGATGTTGTTCATCGACGAGATCGGCGAGCTCCATCATATCCAGATGAACAAGCTCCTGAAGGTGCTGGAGGACCGCAAGGTTTTTCTTGAGAGTTCTTATTACAGCAGCGAAGACACCAATATTCCGTCCCATATCCATGATATGTTCCAAAACGGTCTGCCGGCCGATTTCCGCCTGATCGGCGCCACGACCCGCACGGCCCAGGATATCCCGCCAGCCATCCGCTCCCGCTGTGTCGAAATATTTTTCCGTTCGCTTCTGCCGGACGAGATCGGCCTGATTGCCTTGGGAGCCGCCCGCAAAATCAGCCTGGCCATCGACGAGCCGGCGGTCGAGGTTATCAAACGCTATGCCACCAACGGCCGCGAGGCGGTCAATATCGTTCAGATCGCCGCCGGCATTGTCCTCAACGAGGGAAAAAAGGCTATAACCTGTCCGGATGTGGAATGGGTGATAAATTTCGGCCAGTACAACCCGCGGCCGGAGCGCAAGGTTGCCGCCAAGCCCCAGGTGGGCTACGCCAATGGCCTGGCGGTATACGGGCCGAATATCGGCACAGTGATGGAGATTGAGGTGTCGGTGGTGGCCAACCCGAGCGGCAACGGCAAGCTCACGGTGACCGGCGTGGTCGATGAGGAGGAGATCGGCACACCCGGACGGACGATGCGACGCAAGAGTATGGCCAAGAGTTCGCTGGAAAATGTACTTACGGTGCTCTGGAGCCGCTTCGGCATCGATTATCACAAGTACGACATCCATGTGAACTTCCCGGGCGGCGGGCCGATCGACGGGCCGTCGGCCGGAGTAACGGCAGCCACTGCTATCTATTCGGCCGTCCATAACATTCCGATCGACAATATGGTGGCGATGACCGGCGAGATTTCCATCCGCGGCCTTGTGAAGCCGGTGGGCGGCGTGAGCGCCAAGATCGTGGCCGCCAAGCAGGCCGGCGCCCGGCGGGTGATCATCCCCAAGGAGAACTGGCAGGAGCTTTATCAGGACCTGGGAGTGGAAGTGGTGGCGGTGGAAACCATCGACGACGTATTCAAGCATGCCTTGGTCAAGGCAGCCGATATCTGTCGGCTGGAGATGTTCACCCCCAAGCATGATCTTTTGACCGCCGCCGGTATGAAGATGTAAGGGAATGGTATAGGGCCTGACGGCTCTTTTTTTTTGCGGCGGCCGGCCTTATTTCCTGCCAGCCGCTGGCAGGCATGAAAGGATTTTTCGTAACCGCCTGAGAATATTTATAAATAGCGACGTTGAAACTAACATTGCCATGAATCCGAAGGGGGCGAACAAATGTCAAAGCCTGTCCGAAAGATGCCCTTACTGCCGCTCAGAGGCATCCTCGTTTTTCCATATATGATTATCCATCTGGATGTCGGGCGCGAGAAGTCGATAAGCGCCTTGGAAGAGGCCATGGTCCACGACCGGCTGATAATGCTGTCCAGCCAGCACGACGCTCAGAACGACAAGCCGCTGCCTGAGGATATTTTCAGTGTCGGCACGGTAGCCGAGATCAAGCAGCTTCTGAAGCTGCCCGGCGGTACCATCAGGGTTCTGGTGGAGGGTCTCCATCGAGCCGAGATCGTCAACTACGTCGACCTCGACCCTTTCTATATGGTGGAAATCCGCGAGCACGACGAGGCCGAGCCCAAGACGCCCGAGATCGAGGCCCTGGTGCGCACCGCCGTCAATCAGTTTGAGCAGTGGGTCAAACTCAGCAAAAAAATTCCGCCGGAGACGCTGGTGTCGGTGGTCATGGTCGAGGAACCGGGCCGGCTTACCGATCTCATCGCCAGCCATCTGGCGCTGAAAATCGAAGATAAGCAGCTTCTCCTGGATGCCGTTGTCGTCAAGGACCGCCTTGAAAGGCTGTGCGATATCCTCGGCCGGGAGATGGAGATCCTCGAGCTTGAGAAAAAGATCAATGTCCGCGTCCGCAAGCAGATGGAGAAGACGCAGAAGGAGTATTATCTGCGCGAGCAGCTCAAGGCCATCCAGAAGGAACTGGGCGACAAGGACGAGCGCACGGCCGAGGTCGACGAATACCGCCAGCGGATGAAGGAACAGGAATTGCCCAAGGAAGTGGCCGAGAAGGTTTCCAAGGAAATCGAGCGTCTGGAGAAGATGCCGCCGATGGTGGCCGAGAGCGCCGTCATCCGCACATATCTCGACTGGCTGTTGGCCCTGCCGTGGTCCAAGGAGACCAACGACCGGCTGGATATAACGAGCGCCGAGCAGATTCTCGAGGAGGACCACTACGGTCTCGAGAAGGTCAAGGAACGCATTCTGGAGTACCTGTCAATCCGCAAGTTGACCGAGAAGATGAAGGGCCCCATTCTCTGCCTGGTAGGCCCGCCCGGGGTCGGTAAAACGTCGTTGGCCCGTTCGATCGCCCGGGCCATGGAGCGCAAGTTCGTCCGCGTGTCGCTGGGCGGCGTGCGGGACGAGGCCGAAGTCCGCGGCCACCGGCGAACTTATGTGGGGGCGTTGCCCGGCCGGATTATCCAGGGGATGCGTACCGCCGGCTCCAAGAATCCGGTTTTCCTGCTGGACGAGATCGACAAGATGAGCGCCGATTTTCGCGGCGACCCGTCGGCTGCCCTGCTGGAGGTGCTCGACCCCGAGCAGAACAATACTTTCAGCGACCATTATATCGAGGTGCCGTTCGATTTGTCGCGGGTGCTGTGGGTGGTTACCGCCAACGTTATGCACAATATTCCCCGGCCGCTCCTCGACCGGATGGAGACCATCACCATCGCCGGCTACACCGAAGAGGAAAAGGTCGAGATCGCCAAACGCTATCTTATCCCCAAACAGACCCGCGACCATGGCCTGACCGATAAGCAGATCGTTTTTTCCGAGGGGACCATCCAGAAGGTCATCCGCGATTATACCCGCGAGGCCGGCGTAAGGAGCCTCGAGCGCAATATCGCCAACCTCTGCCGCAAGGTGGCCCGCCAGATCGTCCAGCAGAAACGGACGGTGGTGAAGATCACCGCCCAGAATCTCCACACTTTCCTGGGGGCGCCCAAATACCGCCATGCCCAGGCCGAGAAGGACCACCAGGTCGGCGTGGCCACCGGTCTGGCCTGGACCGAGGTCGGCGGCGACGTGCTGGCGGTCGAGGTGTCGACCATGAAGGGCAAGGGCAAACTCACCCTTACCGGCCAGCTGGGCGAGGTAATGCAGGAATCGGCCCAGGCCGGCTTCAGCTATATCCGCAGCCGCTCCCAGGAATTGGGGGTCGACCCGGAGTTTTACGAGAAGACCGATATTCATATCCATCTTCCGGAGGGGGCCATCCCCAAGGACGGCCCGTCAGCCGGCATCACCATGGCCACGGCGGTGGCTTCGGCCCTTACCGGCCGGCCGGTGAAGAGCGATATCGCCATGACGGGCGAGATCACCCTGCGCGGCCGGGTGCTGCCGGTGGGCGGCATAAAGGAGAAGGTGCTGGCGGCTCACCGGGTGGGCATCAAAAAAATCATTATGCCCAAGGAAAACAAGCGGGACATGGATGATATCCCGGTCAACGTCAAGCGCAGTCTGGAGTTCGTCCTGGTCGACCATATGGACGAGGTGCTGAAAACGGCCCTGGTGGACGGCCAATGACGACGGCCGCCGCCTCGCCAAACGTCGTAAACGCCGCCTACACCGCTTCGGCTGTCCGGCCGGACCAGTACCCGCCCGGCGATTTTATCGAGGTGGCGATGATCGGCCGTTCGAATGTAGGCAAGTCGTCGCTCATCAATTCTCTTTGCCGCCGTAACGGCCTGGCCCGCACGAGCGGCACGCCGGGCAAGACCCAGACGATCAATTTTTATACCGTGACCGTCAAGTTCAGCGACAGCGACCGCCGCCAGTTCCTGCTGGTCGATCTGCCCGGGTACGGCTACGCCCGCACCGGCCGGGCCACCCGCCGCCAGTGGGGCAAGTTCATCGACGAGTACCTGGCGGCTTCGCCGCGCCTCAAGCTGGTCTGCCAATTGATCGACAGCCGCCACCCGCCGATGGTGAGCGACGTCGAAGCCTTCGACCGGCTGGCCGAGCTCGGGCGGCCGGTGCAGGTGGTGGCTACCAAGGTCGACAAGCTCTCCCGCCAGGCGGTCAAGAAGAGCAGTGAGGTCATCCGTGCCGGCCTCGGCCTGGCGCCCGCAACGAATGTCGTCGCCTATTCGGTGCCGGCCGGCAACGGCCGGGACGAACTTCTTGACGTTATCAGCCAGCTTTTGTTAAAATAAGTACAAAGGGGGCAGTCTGGAAAAGTCTGCCCCTTGTCAGTTTTCCAGGAGAGAGTATGCTGAGTGAATTCGACAAACGGCTGCTTAATATCGTCCAGAGCGACATACCGCTGACCAGCCGCCCGTTCGCGGCGGTGGCCGAGCGGCTTGAGAGCGACGAGGCCACGGTGCTGGCCCGTCTGCAGTTCTTACGCCAAAACGGCTATATCCGCCGTATTGGCCCGTTTTTTGATTCGGCCCGCCTGGGTTATGTCAGTACGCTGGTGGCCCTGGCGGTCGAGCCGGCGGCGGTGGCGGCGGTGGCGGTGGCGGTCAACGCCTATCCGGGGGTTACTCACAATTACGAGCGGGAGGCTGACTACTACAATCTGTGGTTTGCCCTTCTGTCGCCCGATATGGCCGCCCAGGAGGAAGTGCTGGCGGCGGTGGCTGCCTTGTCCGGGGTCAAGGCGGTTCTCAACCTGCCGGCTACGAGAAAATTTAAGGTAAACGTCCGGTTTACGCTGGAGTAGATGATTTTATGCTGGATGAGCTGGATAGACGGATAATCGCCGCCATGCAGGACGACATGCCGCTGGTGGCCGAGCCCTATAAGGTAATGGCCGACCGCATCGGCATCGGCGAAAGCGAGCTTTTGTCCCGGCTGGCCGCTTACCGGGCCGGCGGTGAGATGCGACGGATGGGGGCGGTGCTGCGCCATCGCGAGATCGGCTATGCCGCCAACGCGTTGTGCGCCTGGCAGGTGGCGCCAGAAAGGCTGGAAGCGGTGGCGGCGTTCATGACGGCGAGCCCGGCGGTGACCCATTGCTATGCCAGGGTACCGCGGCCCGGCTGGCCCTACAATTTTTATATCATGCTTCACGGCCATACCCGTGAGGAGTGCGGGCGGCTGGCAGCCGAGCTGTCGTCGGCCGCCGGCCTGGGCGTGCATGTGATGCTTTATTCCACTCGCGAGTGGAAGAAGACAAGTATGCGTTACTTCGGGGAGGGGAAATAGGATGATCAAGAATTTCGACGAACTGCTGGCAGCGGTGAAGGGCTTGCCGCGGATTCGCGTGGCGGTGGCTGCCGCCCACGACGATGCCGTGCTTGATGCGGTCAAGGGGGCGCGGGAGCTGGGTATTGCCGATTTCGTCCTGGTGGCGGACGAGCCCAAGCTGCAGAAGATGGCCGGCGAGCTCGGCGTTGATTTGAGCGGTATCGATATAATCCACGAGCCGGATGCCCGCAAGGCTGCCTATAAGGCGGTGGCTCTCACGAGCGGCGGCCAGGCCGACATGTTCATGAAGGGCCTTGTAAGTACGGCCGATTTTTTGCGGGCGGTGCTCGATAAGGAGGTCGGCTTGCGGACCGGCGCTATCCTCAGCCATTCTTTCGTTTTTGAGATGGCCGCTTACGACCGGCTGCTGCTGGTGACCGACCCGGCGATGAATGTGGCGCCGACGCTCGCTCAGAAGGCTGATATCATCCAAAATGCCGTCAAGCTGGCCCACGTTCTGGGGATAAAACCGCCGAAGGTGGCGGTGCTGGCGGCGGTCGAAACAGTTAACCCGGATATGCCGGCAACGCTGGATGCGGCCGCTCTCACCAAGATGGCCGACCGTGGCCAGATAAAAGGGGCGATCGTCGACGGCCCCCTGGCCCTCGACAACGCGATAAGCGTCGAAGCGGCCCGCCACAAGGGGATCGACAGTCCGGTGGCCGGCTTGGCCGATATCCTGATGGTGCCTGATATCGAAGCCGGCAATATGCTCGGCAAGTCGATGGTTTATTTCGCCCGGGCCCGGGTGGCCGGGCTGGTGCTGGGCGCGTCCAAGCCGGTGGTGGCTACCTCGCGGGCCGACAGCGCCGATTCGAAGATTCTGTCACTCGCTCTGGGGGCCCTGGTCGGCGCCCAGGGTAAATGAGGCCGGCAACTTTTGGCCGGACTACCGGAAAAAAGAGGATTTTACTTTTTCTGCTAGAATAGAAGGGTAGACGCATTCTGGTCAGACCACCTGTCCGTCGCGAAGGGTGGCCTGATTTTTCTGATGAGGAAGGATATGCATTTGCGGCGGCGATTCGGCAAATGCTATCATTGTCGTCTTTGGTTATGAAGGCGCGGAGCAAGGCCTTTTAATAACAAAGTATCATTTTCAGGAGGTGGCTTTCTATGGCCGACGTTTCACTGCAAGGTGAACAGAGAGTATTCATGACCGGCAACGAGGTTGTTGCCTGGGCTGCAGTGGCAGCGAAAGTAGACATCATGTATGGCTACCCGATCACGCCGCAGAACGAGATCATGCATTATTGGACACGGCTGGCCCCTAAATACGGCAAACGGTTTCTCCAGACCGAAGACGAGATTTCGGCCGGTTTTACCATGCTCGGCGGGGTCATGACCGGACGCAAGGCCTTTACCGCGACCGCCGGCCCCGGCAACGTGCTCATGCAGGAAGCGGCCAGTATGGCCGAGATGATGCGCCTGCCGGCCGTGTTCGTCATCCAGCAGCGCGGCGGTCCCTCGACAGCCACTGTTATCTATGCCCAGCAGGAAACGACGCTGACCTGCTTCGGCGGCAACGGCGAAGGTCATCGGATCGTTTATTCGACCGCCACTCACCAGGAGCTTTTCGATTACACTATCAAGGCCTTCAATTCGGCCTGGACCTACCGCTTCCCGACGTTCGTGCTTGGCGACGGCTATCAGGCCAAGATGCGCGAGCCGCTGACAATATACGACGCCGAGGCCAAAGGGGTCAAGCTTGCGGCGCCCACGCCGCTGGTCGGCGAAAATAAGCCCGGCAAGCAGTTCAAACATTTGCGCAACACATATAATACCGAGGACGAGCTGTACGAGGTGGTTATGGCCAACCAGCGCGACTGGGACGCCATGGCCCCCAAGGTCGTCGAGTGGTTCGAGAAGGACTGCGGCGATGCCGACGTTATTTTCGTGTGCCACGGCGTCGTTTCCCGGGCGGCCTTGGGCGCCCTCGATGAACTGCGGGCCCAGGGCAAGAAGGTCGGCTTCTTCCGGCCGATTACCGTCCGCCCCTTCCCGAACGAACAGCTGGCTAAGGCTGTCAAGAACGCCAAGAAGATCATCGTGGCCGAATCGGCCTACGGCCAGCTGCTGAAAATGGTGCAGACCGCCCTCTACGGCCAGCCGGCGACGATAGTGCCGATGTTGCGCCCGGGGATCGGCATCACGACGGAAGAACTTGTCGAAGAATATAACAAACTGTAATGGCAGGGGGAAGATAAAATGCAAGAAGTGAAGGAGAACAACGTCCTTCAGCCAGCAATGCCGAAAAGCTGGTACGAAGGCTCCAAACCTCATAAATTCTGCCCCGGCTGCGGCCATGGGGTTATCCTCAAGCTGGTCGGCGAGGCCATCGACGAACTGGGTATTCAGGATAAGATCGTTTTCGGCTGCGATATCGGCTGCTCGCTTCTGTCGTGGGATTTCTTCGCCTGTGACAGCGTTCAGACCCACCACGGCCGCACGACCCCGGTAATCACCGGCATGAAACGGGCCAATCCGGAGATCATCGGCATCGCCTATATGGGCGACGGCGGCGGCTACGCCATCGGCTCACAGCATCTTTTCAACGCCGCCGTCCGTAACGAAAAGCTGACGATTATCCTCTGCAACAACTGCAACTACGGCATGACCGGCGGCCAGATGGCCCCTACCACCCTGCCTGGTATGAAGACCGAGACCACGCCGTATGGACGCGATGTCGAAGCTACCGGCCAGCCGACCAAGGGACCGGAAATGGTGGCCGCCGTCGCTCCCGAGGGTGCCTATGTGGCCCGCGGCACCATCGCCAATCCCCGCCAGCTCAAGGGATTTATCAAGAAAGCCCTTGAGAACCAGATGGCCGGCAACGGCATTTCCTTCGTGGAATGCCTGTCGTCCTGCCCGACCAACTGGCGCACCAACGCCAAGCAGACCTGGGAGTTCGTAGAGAAGGACATGGCTCAGTACTTTAAGATCGGCGAACTGCGGACTCCGCAGGCGAAGGAGGGCTAATCAAATGGCAAAAGTCGTAAAAATCGCCCTTGCCGGCGAAGGCGGGCAAGGCGTCCAGTCGATTGCCGAGATCCTGGCCGAAGCGGCCAACGAGGAAGGGAAAAACGCCCTGTATATCCCCAACTTCGGGGTGGAGCAGCGGGGCGGCGTGTCCATCGCCTATGTCCAGATTTCCGACGGTCAGATCGGCGCCCCCAAGTTCCAGAAGGCCGACATCCTCATCCCCCTCAGCCCGCGGGCCGTCAAACGGACCAAGCAGCACGCCGGCAAGGATACCGTTTATATTTACGATAACTCGTTGGTGCAGGAGGCCGAGGTCAACGACAATGTTATCGGCATGCAGTACTTTGACGTGACGCCGCCCTGCCCGACGGCCGATGCCGCCAACGCCGACCTCCAGCAGGACATGATCGCCGGCGAGCCCAAGACCTGCTCGTTCACCAAGCCCGGGCCCGGCGTCGATCCGGCCGATCTGCCGACCGACGTGAAAAAGATTATCGCCTGTCCCGCCAACGACATCGCCAAGAATGAGATGCATCCGCGGGTGTTCAACATCATCATCCTCGGCGCGGTAATCGCCGCCACCGAGGTGCTGCCGCTGGACACCATCAAGACGGCGCTGGAAACTAAGCTCGGCGATAAGTTTAAGCGCGATCCCAAGCTGCGCGAGATGAACTTCAAAGCGCTGGAACGCGGCTACGAACTTATCAAGAGCGCGATGTAGGAGGGGACGACAAGTGGCAAAGGTTAACTGGGAGTCGGCAACTTATGAGAGCAACAAGGGCCAGTGGGCCGTTTTCCCCGGGCTGTGCAAGGGCTGCGGCCTGTGTATCGAGAAGTGCCCGGTGAAATGCATCAGCTGGTCGGAGGGCCTTGGCGTCTATGGCACGCCGCGGGTCGAAGCCGACATGAACAAATGCATCACCTGCGGTATCTGCCAGATGGTTTGCCCGGACTGCGCCATCAGGGTGGAGAAGCGGAAATAATCAACTTGTCTAGACTGGCGTAGGGGAGATAGTGTATTATTGAAGCAGATTTTGGGGTTAGTTGGGTGATTTTGACGTGAAACAAGACTCTTTGTTCGCACTGGCGCTGAACGAACTAGCCATCGTTGAAAAAGAACTGGCTTCTGTAATCGTCTCCCAAGAGGCTCTGGTAACAGATATCGGTAGTCATTTGCTGAGGGCGGGCGGGAAGCGTCTGCGGCCCGCCCTCTTCGTTCTTTGCGCCAAGGGCCGCGGGGCGGCGGCTGTCAGCCTGTCGGTCGCCGTAGCTATCGAACTCATTCATATGGCAACCTTGGTTCACGACGATGTCATCGACGGTGCCGCAACCAGGCGCAGCCTGCCTACCGCCAACGCCCGCTGGGGCAATCATGTATCGGTGCTGACCGGCGATTATTTCTTCGCCAAGGCCTTTTCGCTTATCGCCGCCAACGCCGGTGCCGAGGCTTTGACGATTTTGACCGATTCTATCTGCGCCATCTGCGAAGGCGAAATCAGTCAGGCCAGCGATCTTTTTAACCCGCGGCAGACCGAAGACGCTTATCTAAACCGCATCGGCAAGAAGACCGCCGGCTTCATTGCCGCCAGCTGCGAACTCGGCGCCCTGGCCGCCGGCCTGCCGGCCGCCGATGTTGCCGCTCTCCGTCAGTACGGCCACGCCATCGGCATGGCTTTTCAGATTACCGATGATATCCTCGACGTAACCGCTTCAACCGAACAAATCGGCAAACCGGCCGGCAACGATCTCCGACAGGGCGTACTGACCCTGCCGGTAATCTACGCGCTGGCCAATAGCCCGCGGAAAAGCGAACTGGCCGAGCTAATCGCCGCCAGAGACATGGCGGCGGCAAAGTTGGCCGGCGGCCTGGCGATCGTCAGGGAGACCGATGCGGTGGAGTACTCGTACAGGCGGGTCAGTCAATACCTGGCGGCGGCCCGCGGTGCCCTGCCGGCCTCGCTGGCAGCCGACGTCCGCTCAGCTCTTGTCGATATCGCTGATTTTGTCGGCCTTCGCAAATATTGATTAGACGGGGGAACACATGTTTAGGCCTGTCAAGACGAAAAAGGTCTACGAGGAAATAATCGAGCAGATCAAGAAACTGATTGTCGACGGCAAGCTTCAGCCCGGGGATAAGCTTTTGTCCGAGCGGGAGCTGTCGGAGACTTTGAACGTGAGCCGAGCCTCGGTGCGCGAGGCTTTCAGCGCGCTCGAGATGATGGGCATTATCGCCATCCGGCCGGGTGAAGGCAGCTTTGTTCGCCAGGTTTCCTTCGAGGGGATGCTGGAACCGCTTTCGTTCATCCTCCAGATGGAGATCGAGGATATCATGCATCTTTTGGAGGTGCGGAAGATCCTCGAGGTTGAAACAGCCGCCCTGGCGGCTCAGCGGGCTTCGTCCGCCGATATGGAGGATATCCATAAGTCGCTGTCGGCGATGACTGAGGAGATTCGCCGGGGTGAGATCGGCGATGTTGCTGACGCCAATTTTCATTTTGCTATCGCCAAGGCGGCCAACAATCCGGTTCTTATCAGGGTCATGAACACCATGACTGACCTTATGAACACAAGCTTCCGCTCGTCTCGCCAGAAGCTTTTTCTGGTGGAGAACATGCCGGCCAAGCTCTATAATTCTCACTATGAGGTGTATGAGGCCATCACCGCCAAGAACCCGAACCTGGCCCGCATCAGGATGCGCGAGCATCTGACGTTGGTCGAGGACGCCATGCGTGAGCTGCGGGACGGCGGCATCAATTCGCTGCGGAATTTCCGGGATATCCCGGACGAACATAAGATCAGGAAGGATTTTGGCTTCCCTTCGTAAGAACCGGCGGCGGTTCTTGAAGCAGAAGCCTTTTTTTGTCGGCGTAAATATCAGAATACTCCGAATTAGGGAAAACATATTGTGACAAAGGGCAGGGGACTGAGTGACAGCTGGCGTATTTATCCAATAATTTCTTATTGTTTTTGGGGAGGGAGTCGGCCGCCTGGCCCGTGGCGGCCGGCAAACAGGTTGGGAGGTGATGGTGCGGGTAGGAGAGGGGAACTATTCATCGCTCTAGAATAAATTAAGTTAGGCGGCCGGGCAGATCGGCGTCGCGCCTTCGCTGACGGTTGCCGCCAACTCGTCCGGCGGCGACTGCGGCAAGATGATTTCGCCGCAGCCGATCTCGGTGCCAACCACCGCTTTGATATCGACTGTTACGGGGAGGGGAAAAAAGATGAAAGAGTCGCTCATTCGTGAACTCAAGGCCATCGTCGGCGACCGCTGGGTCGCGACCGACAAGGAAGAGCTCATCTGCTACGGCTACGACGCCACCCCCGGTTTTTTCAACCTGCCGGAAGCCGTCGTCCAGCCGGCAAACAAGGAAGAAGTGGCTGCCGTGCTGAAACTGGCCAACCGCGAGAAAATTCCGGTGTACACCAGGGGGGCGGGAACCAATCTGAGCGCCGGTGCCGTGCCGGCTGAGGGCGGCATTGTTCTTTTTACCGTCCGCCTGAATAAAATACTGGAGATTGATCAGGAAAACTGGACGGCGGTGGTCGAGCCTGCGGTCATCGTGGCCGAGCTGAACGCCGCCGTAGAACAATACGGCCTCATCTATCCGCCTGACCCCGGGACGGTCACGACCGCCAGCATGGGCGGCACGGTGGCCGAGAACTCGGGCGGCCTCCGCGGTCTCAAATACGGAGTGACCAAACATTATGTGACCGGTCTGGAGGTGGTGCTGGCCGACGGGTCGATAGTCGAGTATGGCGGCAAGTCGGCGAAAGCGCCGGGCTATGATATGGTTATGCTGTTCACCGGTTCGGAAGGGACGCTGGGGGTGATAACCAAGATCACTGTGCGCCTGGTGCCGGCTCCCGCCGCCCGCCGCAGCATGATCGCCACCTTCCACGACCTGAATGGCGCCGGCAAGTCGATCGCCGATATCATTGGTGGCAAGATAATCCCGGCCACCCTGGAGATCATGGACAACTATACGGTGAGAACGGTAGAAAGCTTCGCCAGGCTGGGCCTGCCGGTCGAAGCCGAGGCGATAATCCTGGCCGAGGTCGACGGCGATGCCGCCGCTGTGGAAAAGGACGCCGCCAAAATGGAAGCCATCCTGCGGGCTAACGGCGGTGAAGTCCGGGTGGCCCAGAGCACCC
>JAEZLU010000070.1 GCA_023415075.1 Bacillota bacterium | reverse complement strand
CGCCATCGTCGCGCTCAGTCCGGGCAGACAGGAAACCAGGATGCCGGCCAAGGCACCGAGCAGGACGAATAACTGAACCTCCCAGGAAGAAATGGCCTGGAGTCCGAGCAAAAAGTTTTCAAACATTACCGCAAATCACCTCCAGAAAACATCGACAATTCCGATAATCTTTGTCATTTCCGGCTCCCGACCACATTCCACCGGCGCCGGCAGACAGAACGCCGCGCGTATCCAGCCTTGGCAGCGGCTTCCCTCGTGGGTTAGCACTCCCCGTCCCGTTGATTTTCCAACCACATAAACCGGTTTTTAAAATTATATTCTGATAATTGCCGCAGATTCCTTCCTTAAATGGAAAAATGTTCTTTTTTCGGCAATTTTGGTTCATAATATGGCAAAAGTACCGCAAAAAAAAGAGAGATTGCCTGTCGAATCTCTCTTTGCCCTATCCGCGACTGCCAATTTGTCCATATGCCGGCTCGCCGACCGGCAGCGGGGTAAACGGTTAAGCTAGCCGCTGGTAGACCGGGGTGCCTTCAGGCGCCGGACCAGGGACAGCGCGAGCGGCGCCGCCGCCATCAGGACCACCATGGCGAGAAAGGCGGCGGAAATCGGCCGGGTTACGAAAACGGCGAAGTTGCCGCCGGAAATGAGCAGCGCCTGACTGAGGGATTTTTCGAGGATGCCGCCAAGCACGAAGGCCAAGAGCAGCGGTCCGAGTTCGAAATCGAGCTTGCGGAAAATGTAGCCCAGCACGCCAAATACCAGCATCATCAGCACGTCGGTGACGTTGTTCTTGATGCTGTAGACGCCCACCGAGCAAATAATGACGACCGTCGGCGCCAGAATGGCGTAGGGAACCCGCAGCATCTGAGCCCAGATACCGACAAGCGGCAGGTTGAGTATCAGCAGGATGACGTTGCCGATATACATCGAGGCAATGACGCCCCAGAATACGTCGGGGTGGTCGTTGATGAGAAACGGTCCCGGCTGCACGCCCTGAATCAGCAGGGCGGCGTAAATCATGGCGATGGCCGGATTGCCGGGGATACCGAGGGTCAGCATCGGGATGAAGGAGGCGCTGGCGGCGGCGTTATTGGCCGACTCCGGTCCGGCCACGCCTTCGATGGCGCCCTGGCCAAACCGTTCCGGCTCCTTGGCGGCCTTTTTTTCGACCCCGTAGGCGACCAGCGAGGCGATAACCGCACCGCCGCCCGGCAGCAGCCCGACGAAGAAGCCGACAAGCGACCCGCGGAGAATGGCCCAGCGGGAGGCTACCCAGTCGGTGAATGTCGGCCAGAGGTTGGCGATCTTGCTTGTCACCAGCTGGTTGCTGATCTCCTCTTCCAGGTTGATGAGAATCTCGCCGATGCCGAACACGCCCATGGCCAGTGTAAGAAAATCCAGGCCGTCCATCAGGATAAGCGTGCCAAAAGTGTAGCGTTCCTTGCCGCTGACCGGGTCGAGGCCGATGGTGGCCAGCAGCAGGCCCAGAATGGCCATCAGGATGCCCTTGAGGATCGATTTGCCGGAAAGATAAGCCGCCAGCATCAGGCCAAGCACGGTAAGGGAAAAGTACTCGGCCGGCCCGAACTGTAGCGCGAAGCGCGACAGGGGCGGCGCGATAAACGACAGGCCGATGATGCCCACCGTGCCGGCGATGAACGAGCCGACGGCGGCGATGCCGAGGGCCGGGCCGGCCCGGCCTTTTTTGGCCATCTGGTAGCCGTCGATACAGGTTACGACCGAGGCTGCCTCTCCGGGCATGTTCAGCAGGATGGAGGTCGTCGAGCCGCCGTACATGGCGCCGTAGTATATGCCGGCCATCATGATGATCGACGTCAGCGGCGACCCCAGCGCGTAACTGAGGGGCAGCAGCAAGGAAATGGTGGCCGCCGGCCCGAGGCCCGGCAATACGCCGACCGCCGTGCCGAGCACCGCGCCGATAAAGCCGAACAAAAGATTAGTCGGCGTGACGGCGAGGGCGAAGCCGCTCGCCAACGACTGCAGTTCGCTCATTGTCCGCCCTCCTCGCTAAATCAGCAGCCCGTGTGGCATCGGCAGCTGCAGCAAAAGTACAAAGACGACGTAGACGCAGGCCGTGCCGACCACGGCGACCAGCCCGACCGTCTTCCAGGTTTTCCTCTCAACCGCCCGCTGCCAGGTGGCGAGGAGAAAAAAGGTAGCTGTGCAGAACCCCAGGAAATCGAGCACCTGGGTATAGACAAGCATAACCGCCACCGCCACCGCCGGTCGCCTGAGCCCGCTGGCCGACCATAGCGGCGCGGCCCGCTCGTCCGGCCCGCGGCTGGACAGATAAACCAGGCAGGCGACAACCGCCATCAGCACCGCCAGCCAGAAGGGGAAAAACCCCGGACCGGGATCCTTGAAACTGCCGAAGCCGATATCAACTGCCTTGACGGCGGCGCCGGCGCCAATCAGGAACAGTGCTGCCGCCGCCCTCCGCTCCCATTTCTTCATAAAACCTCCCCGCCGCGCTTAGGCCAGCTCGACCTTCTGGCCGGTGCGGGACGACTGGTAGATTCCGAGAACTATAGCCAGCGCCTTCAGGCCCTCCTCGCCGGTCACCAGCGGGTCCCGCCCCTGCTCGATCGCCTGGATGACGTCAAGCATCTGGGCCCGGTGATTTACGTCGGCGATGGCCGGCGAATTGGTGTCGCCGTAAGAAATTTTCTGAACGTCGAGATAATCTTCCTCACGGCAGCCTTCGACCTTCCACTCCTTGACCAGGCCGCCTTCGAGGGTAAACGAGCCTTTGGTGCCATGGACCTCAAGCCGTTCCTTGTAGCTGGGGGTAATGGCGGTCGAGCCCTCGATCACGCCGAGGGCGCCGCCGGCATATTCCACCGCCGCCACGCCGAGATCCTCAGTCTCGATTTTATGGATGGCCGTACGGATGAAGCCGCTGACGCTTTTGGCGCCGCCCATGAACCACTGAAGAAGATCAATCGTGTGAATGGCCTGGTTAATAAGGGCGCCGCCGCCCTCGGTGCCCCAGGTGCCCCGCCAGGCGTTGGCGGCGTAATACTGCGGCGAACGGTACCATTTGACATAGGCGTCGCCGAGAATCAGCCGTCCCAGCAGGCCGGCGTCGAGAGCGGCTTTGACCCGCTGGGCGGCCGGCGTAAAGCGGTTCTGGAATATCACCGACAGGGTCAGCTTCCTGGCCCGGTAGGCGTCAATGAGCGTTTTGGCCTTGGCGACGTCAATATCCATCGGTTTTTCGAGAATAAGGTGCTTGCCGGCGGCCGCCGCCTTGAGGCCGAAGTCGACATGCTGACCAGGCGGCAGGCAGATGCTGACGATGTCGGTGTCCTTATCGGCCAGCACCTCCTCGTATGAGGCGAATGCCTTGAGGCCGTACTTTGCGGCAAACGCCGCCGTCGCCACCTGGTTGCGGCTGAAGACGCCGCTTACCCTGGCCTGCGGCAGACCGAGAAGAGCGGTTGCGTGAACGTTGGCCACCGCGCCGGCGCCGATGATTGCTACTCCTAATGCCATGTCCTTGCCTCCTAATCGATAATAAGCATTCCAGGTTTTACCAGGGTCAGGCCGTCGATTGTCGTTTTCAGGCGGGGAAAGATTACCGGCCTGGTGATGAACAGCGGGCCGTGGCCGGTGGCGATGAAGCCGTCCTCGGTCTTCGTGCCGGAAATTGAGGGATTCCAGCAGTAGGCCTGGTTTTCAACAACCAGGTCGGCCGTGGCCTCGGTAACCTTGCTGTCGCGCCCGTAGTAGCCCATTGCCCCGCCCTGGTGATGGAGCTGCCACTCGTCGGCATAGCCGAGCTCCCGGTAGGCGGCCAGCGCCGCCTTGAAAGCGGCGACCGCGGGCTGGCCCGCTTTGGTGGCGGCAATCATCCGGCACTCGATTTCATTGTTGTGCAGATACTGCTGGGCAAGCTCGGCCGTCGGCCGGCCGAAGTGGACCATGCGGGTGACGGTGGTGATCAGCCCCTTATAGCGTGCGTTTACGCAGACCATTACATACCGCTTGACCATCTGGCTGGTGGGGATGGGGTGGCGGTACTTGTAAATCCGGTCGTCGGCCGCCACCATTATCCCGGTGGGGTCGATGCGGTCCTTCCACAGCTCAGCTCCCAGACGGCCGGCGATTTCGCACTCCTTGTCCCCCGGCCGGATGCCTAGCGCGGTCTTTTCGATTGTCGCCGACAGTTTCTCGCCCAGGAAGAGGTAGCGCTCTACTTCGTTCTCGGTAAGCGAGAAGCGCAGCTTCCTCAGCTCGCCGTCGGCGTTTTTGCAGGCGGCAAAGCTTACGTCGGCCGCCACCTGTTCAAGGCCGCCGGCTACCTGGCGGATTAGCTCGGCTTCCCGGTCGACGTACCACTCGTGCTCCAGCAGCTCGAAGCCGAGAGCCGCCAGACCTTCTTCATCCATCATGCGAGCGGCCTCGATCCTGTTGGCGATGCAGTAGCGGCCATCCCTGGTGATGAGCAGGGAGGTCATTCCCATTTCGGTGGCAATGCCGACCATGTTAAGACCGCCGGCGGTAAACCAGGAGAAGTTAGGCTGCTTTTTCAGGAGAACGGCGCTGTAGCCTTTTTCCGCCATGAAGTCCCGTAGGCGCTCGTGCTTGGCGTTGATTTCAGCAAGTCTGTTCATGGAAACAGTCCTTTCAATAAAGTGGGGACCCGTAGGTCCCCCGTTATACCGTCACAGCCAGGGCTTACTTGTAGCGGTCGCCGAGCTTTGCTTTCTTGATAAGGTTCATGTACTGCTCATCCTCGGACTGCATGAACTTGGTGAACTCCTGGGTGCCCATGTACTGAAGGTCGACACTCAGCTCCTTGGCTTTGGCCTTGAAGGTGGCATCATCCATACACTGCTTGAAGATGTCGTGGATCTGCTTCACCACTTCCGGCGGCGTATCCTTGGGAGCAAGCACGCCGCGCCACATCGAGAACTTGAAGTTGATTCCCTGCTCTTTGGCGGTGGGGACATTCGGGAACAGCTCCAGCCGTTTTTCGCCGAATACGCCGAGAATGCGGAGCTGTCCGGCCTGAGCCTGAGGTATGCCCTCAGGCGACGAAACCATCACCGAGTCGATGTGCTTGCCCATTACCGAGGTTATCGACGGTCCGCCCCCCTGGAAGGGAACATGCTTGAACTTGACGTCGACGGCGTTTTCGAAGGCCAGGGCCGCCAGATGGGTGCCGCCGCCCGAGCCGCCGTTGCCGACTGTTACCTCACCCGGACGCTTTTTGGCCTCGTCGAGGAAATCCTTCAGGGTCTTGTAGGGTGAGTCGGCCGGTACCATGACCATGCAGGGTGTATCGACAACCAGGATTACCGGTATGAACGTCTTAGCGTCGAACTTTACCTCGCTCATGTGAATCTTGGAGACCATTGGCGACGCCCCGGCCACAATCGTATAGCCATCGCCCTTGGCCTTCATGGCCTCGGTGTAGCCTATGGCCGAGCCGCCCCCGGGGATGTTCTTGACAATGAGCTGCTGGTTGTTGGCATACTTGGGAAAGACGGTGCCGAGGGCCCGGAAAAGTACGTCGGTCGCTCCCCCGGCCTCCCAGGAAATAATTATTTCCACCGACTTGGTGGGATATTTGGGTGCTTCGGCTTTTTGGGCGGTTTGACTGCCGCAGCCGGCAGCCAAGACGACGACCAGTGATAAAACCACCGCAAATACAATGAGCCTGTTAAACACGGTTTTCGCCCCCCCATTTAATCCGGCTTCCTGCCGGCAGCAGCCGGCTCTGCCGTTGTCCGCCCCTTGTACACGCCCGCAGTCTTGCTTATTATACGGGCTTCGGGGAAATTATTTGTTATTTCTCGCCATTAATAGGAAATTCCTGCAGATGCTGGGGGTTAGTTTTCAGAATACATTGTAAAAATGAAAAAATTTTCCGCAGCCGTTTTTCTCCACTTGCCGGCCAACCCGTTCTAGCCGTAAAAGAGGCCTGCCGGCAACTGCCGGCAGGCCTCTGATATCAGTATGCTTTACTTCTTGCGGGCGATGGCCTTCTTGGCGGCGGCGGTCACGCCGGCCTTGTCAATACCGTGTTTACTTAGGATGGCCTCGTAGGCTCCCGATTCGCCGAACACATCGCGGATGCCGACGATCTCCAGCGGCAGCGGTAGCTCGCCTGCCAGCACTTCGGCCACGGCCGAACCAAGGCCGCCGAAGATGCTGTGCTCTTCCACCGTCACCACGGCCCCGGTTTTGCGGGCCGACTGGAGGATGAGGGCGGCGTCGACCGGTTTGACGGTCGGCATGTCGATAACTTCGGCTTTGATGCCTTCCTGGGCCAGGGCTTCGGCGGCTTCTAGCGCCTTGGTCACCATGTAGCCGTTGGCGACGATGGTAACATCGGTGCCTTCCCGCAAGCAGGTGCCCTTGCCGATGGCGAACTTGATATTGGCGTCGTACACCGGCGGTACTTCGGCCCGGCTGAGCCGCAGATAAACCGGTCCTTCGTGGGCGGCGGCGGCATATACGGCCGCCTTGGTCTGGAACTCGTCGCAGGGAACAATGACCGTCAGGTTGGGAATTGCCCGCATGATGGCGACGTCCTCGACCGACTGATGGCTGGCGCCATCGTAGGAATCGGAAAAGCCGCCGTAAGTGCCGGCCAGTTTGACGCTCAACTTGTTGTAGGCCACCAGGCTGCGGACCGGGTCGCCGGCCCGTAGGGTCAAAAAGAGGGCGAAGGTATTGACGAACGGAATCTTGCCGGCGGCCGCCAGGCCGGCGGCGATGCCCACCATGTTGCCCTCGGCGATGCCGATGTTAAAAAAGCGGTCCGGATAGGCGTTCTTGAACAGAATCGTCTTTGAGGAACTGGCTACGTCGGCGTCAAGAACGATAACGTCCCCGTTTGCCTTGCCAAGCTCGACGAGCGCCTCACCATACGCGTCACGCATTGCTTTCATTACTTGTCACCTCCGAGCTCGGCCATCGCTGCGGCAAAATCTTTATCTTCGATAGCCTTGCCGTGCCAGCTGTTTTTGCCTTCCATGAAGGACACGCCCTTGCCTTTCACCGTGGCGGCTACGATGACGGTCGGCAGGCCCTGATTGGCTTTGGCCTTGTCGATAGCGGCATCCAGCGCCCTGATGTCGTGGCCGTCGACCTTCAGCACATTCCAGCCAAAGGCCTTGAACTTCTCGCCGACATCGCCCACCGGCATGATCTCGGCCAGTGTGCCGTCAAGCTGAACGCCGTTGTTGTCGACAATGGCGATAAGGTGGTCAAGCTTGAAGTTGGCGGCTGCCATCGCCGCCTCCCACACCTGCCCTTCCTGAAGCTCGCCGTCGCCCAGCAGCACATAGGTGTAATAGTCCTTTTTGTTGAGTCTGGCCGCCAGGCTCATGCCGACGCCGACCGACAGACCGAGGCCGAGCGACCCGGTGGAAATATCCACCCCCGGGGTTCGCTTCATGTCCGGATGGCCCTGGAGCATGCAACCGAGCTGGCGAAGATTGTTCAGTTCGTCTTTGGGGAAGTAGCCTTTGTCGGCCAGCGTGCAGTACAGCACCGGCGCGCAGTGGCCTTTGGAGGCGACGAAGCGGTCGCGGTCCGGGCAGCCGGGTTTTTGGCAGTCCACCTTCATTTGGTTGTGATAGAGTACGGTGAGAATTTCCACCGCCGACAACGAACCGCCCGGGTGTCCGGTCTTAACGTTGTGCAGCATTTTTACGATGTCGATCCGCATCTGTTTGGCGATTTCCTGGAGCTGTTTCTCTTTTGCGGCATCTAATGCCATGTAACCATTCCTCCTTTACTCAGCCGGCGTCAATACCAGCTTCATGCCTTCTTTGCTTTCGAATTTCTTGAACGCTTTTTCCCACTCGGTTATCGGCATTATATCCGATACCAGCGCCTTGGTATTCACCTTGCCGCTGGCCATCAGCTGGATGGCTTTTTCCCACGACGTCCAGGTCGAACCCAGAGAACCGGTCACCTTGATCTCGCGGTAGCAAATCTTTTCGAAGTCAATCTGGATGGGTTTGCCGAACAGGCCGATCTGGGTGTACTGGCCGAACTTGCGGGTGAGCACCAGCCCGTCGTTGGCCGCCCGCGGCGAACCCGAGCACTCCAGCAGGACATCGGCGCCCCGGCCGTCGGTAAGGCCGGCAAGCACATCGGCCAGCTTCTCCTTGGTCACGTCGACGGTGTAATCGGCCCCCAGCTTCTTGGCCAGCGCCAGTCGCTCCCGGTCGATATCGGTGCCGCTGACGACAACGATCGCCCCCTGGGATTTCGCCACCTGCATAGCCATCAGGCCAATGGCTCCCGGACCGCTCACCAGGACGACGTCGCCGGTGGTGATGGTTGTAAGTTCGAGAGCGGCGTGGGTTACGCAGGCCAGCGGCTCCCACAGGGCGCCGGCAATGAAGTCGACATTGTCCGGCAGCCGGTGAATTCTCTCCTGCGGCACGATGGTGTATTTGGTGAAGACGCCGTTATACCAGTAGCCCAGCGTCCGCCGGTTGTTGCAGATGTTGTAGCGGCCGGTCCGGCAGAACAGGCACTCGCCGCAGAAGCTTACCGCCGTTTCCGACGATACCCGGTCGCCGACTTTCCATTTGCTTACCCCGGGGCCGACCTCGGCAATAACGCCGCTGAACTCGTGGCCGGTCACCACTGGCGGATTGATCGGTATGCCGTCGATATCGTCGTGGTAGATATGTAGGTCCGAGCCGCAGATACCGGCGGCTTTGACCTCGATTTTCACCTGACCGGGGCCGGCCTTCGGTTCAGCAATTTCCCGCACCTCCATGTTCCCGTCACCCCTGGCAAACTTGACCAAGCCTTTCACTGAACATCACATCCCTTTTCCTTGGTTTATCATTCGGCATTTTGACTACAGTTTAGCGATAACCTTCAGGTAATCACCCGGCCGCTCGGCCATTTCGCCGATATAGGCCGGCAGATCGTCAAAGCCGATAACATGGCTGATAATCGGCGCCAGTTTGACCTTGCCGGCGGCCACCAGCTCGATGGCAGCCGGAAACTCGCGGGCGCTGTTGCGGGAGCCGCGGATGTCGAGCTCCTTCTTGGTGATAAGGGCAGTCGGCAGAGGAATCTCTTCCTTCGGCCAGCCTATCAGGGCTA
>JAEZLU010000013.1 GCA_023415075.1 Bacillota bacterium | reverse complement strand
TCGGTCACCAGATTTAGCCACAGCAAGTGGACCGGCAGTAAGGGGATCGGCCACCCCAGCAGCATGGCGGCGAAGATTATCGTGATTTCCGCCAAGTTGCATGACAGCAGGAAATACACTGTCTTGCGGATGTTGCTGTAGATGACCCGTCCTTCCTCCACGGCGGCAACGATACTGGCGAAATTGTCGTCGATCAGCACCATGTCGGCGGTCTCTTTGGCGACATCGGTGCCGCCGATCCCCATGGCCACGCCGATGTCGGCCTTTTTTAAAGCCGGGGCGTCGTTTACGCCGTCGCCGGTCATGGCGGCAATTTCTCCGTTGGCCTGCAGGCTGTCGAGGATAGCCACCTTGTTGGCAGGGGACACGCGGGCATAGACGTTGACCTTTTTTACAGCCTGGCGGATAGCTTCCGGCGACATCTTATCAAGCTGGCTGCCTGTCAGTATCTGTTCGTCGGTCTGAACAAGGCCGACCCTTTGGGCGATTGCCAAGGCCGTCTGGGGATAATCGCCGGTTATCATCAGCGGGCGAATACCGGCCATGTTGCTCAGTTCGATGGCTTCGCGGGCTTCCGGGCGCGGCGGGTCGATCATCCCTACCAGGCCCACGAAGGTCAGATCTTGCTCGACGACGGCCGGACTGATTTCAGCCGGCAAACTGGCAAACTCCCGGTAGCCCACCGACAGGACCCGCAGGGCGTCGGCGGCCATAGCGATATTGGCGGCGGTTGCCGCTTCACGGTCAGCCAGCCGGAGCTGGTCGGCGCCTGGGCCACGGAGGATTCGACTGGACTTTGCCAGCAATACGTCCGGTGCCCCTTTGACGAAAGCGATTATTCCGCCGGCGCCATTGGCATGGAAGGTTGTCATCAGCTTCCGTTGGGAGTCAAAGGGAAGCTCGCCCAGCCGCGGGTGGGTCTGTCGCAGCTGTTCGGCGGCCACACCCCCCTTGGCGGCGACAACCAGCAGCGCGCCTTCTGTGGGGTCGCCGATAATCGCCCAGTCGTTTGTAGCCTCATCAATCTTTAGAGTGGCGTCATTACAAAGGACGCAAGCTCGCAACAAAGTTGCCAGCAGCGGGTCGCCGGCGGAATCGACCGGTTTGCCGTCGGCAGTTATCAGCCCCTGCGGCCGGTAACCCTCACCTGCGACCGCGTAGTTTTGGCCACCGGCGTAGATGCTGGCAACCGACATCTTGTTCTGGGTGAGCGTTCCTGTCTTATCAGAGCAAATAACGGTAACGCTGCCGAGGGTCTCCACGGCATGGAGCTTTCTGACAAGTACGTTTCGCCGCGCCATCCGCTGCATGCCGAGGGCGAGCACCAGGGTGACGATGGCCGGCAGGCCTTCGGGGATGGCGGCTACTGCCAGACTAACGGCCGTCATCATCAGCAGTTGGATTTCCGCGTAGCTGAGGCTGCCGGTACTAAAGCCCCTGTATAAGCCAACCGCAAAAATCACCGCGCAAATGGCCAGGCAAACCAGACCGAGCTTTTTGCTGAGGGTTTGCAGATTCCGCTGCAGCGGCGTCTGCTCCTCACCGAAAGTATCCAACATTTGGGCGATCTGGCCAATCTCTGTCCGCATCCCGGTGGCCACAACCGCCCCCGTGCCGCGGCCGCTTACGACAACCGTACCCATATAGCCCATATTGTGCCGCTCGCCGATAGGCACCTCGCCGGGCGCCCGGGCGGCCCTTTTGTCGGCGGGGACCGACTCCCCGGTAAGGGATGCCTCCTCGATCCGCAAGTTAACCGCCTCGATAAATCGAAGGTCGGCGGGGACATAATCACCGGCCTCGACGATGACGACGTCGCCGGGAACGATTGCCCGCGAAGGCAGGGAAAGCAGCCGGCCGTCGCGGATGACTTTCGCGCTGGGCGCCGCCATCTTTTTCAGGGCGGCCAGCGCATTTTCGGCCTTATTCTCCTGAATAACGCCGACAACGGCGTTGAGGAGCACGATGGCCAGGATAACCACGGCGTCTGTCACCTCGCCGACGGCCAAAGACAAAAGGCCGGCCGCGAGTAAGATAAGTACCAGGAAGTTATTGAGCTGGCTGACGAATTTGCGCCACAGTGGATCCCGCGGCTTCTCGGCCAGTTCGTTCGCTCCGGCTTCGGTCAGCCTTTCCTGAGCCTGAGCCGCCGTTAAGCCGGCAGCCAGATCGGTCGCCAGCAATTGCCCTAATTCAGCTTGTTCGACTTGATGCCACATCAGCTTCACCTAAATCCTCCATCCGACAAACACCAATACAGGTAATCACGCTTTTACGGCAGCTCGGATGGCGGGTTCGGCGGCAGCTCGAAGACCGGCACAGCGGTGCAAATCGGCGGCACGAGGTGGACCGGGCACTTGGCATGGTGGAGCACACCGTAGCTCACACTGCCGAGCAGGCCGCCGAAAACCGGGTTCATGCCCCGGTAGCCCATCACGATGTAACGGGCGCCGTTATCGCCACAGCCTTCGATATTCGCGTCGGCTTCAGCGCAGATCTCCTCAACGAAATTGCCGGCGCGCATCTTCGTTACGAAAGCGGCCTTGCGGCCCTGCAGAAACTCCTCGGCAGGCGCAAGGACCTCCTTGGCTTGTTGGCGCTGGTAAGCTTCGATGTCCTTTTCGCTGAAAAACATTTTAACATGCATCGTCTGGTAGCGCGGCTGGACGTTGAGGACAACGAGCTGCTCGCCAAGAGCCTCACCGATAATGGCCGCCTCCCTCAGGGCGGCAGTAGCGTTCTCCGAGCCGTCGAACGGCACAAGAATACCTTTACGCATACATATAGCCTCCTTGTCTTAATTTCTCGGCAGTTACCGTCCGGCCGCCGGCAAGCCGGTCAGCCCGGAAGGGAATGCCGGGACCGAGCGATAATTTAATATACAGGCGGCAAACCCGGCCTGACCTTAATCCTGAGCCACAGCACCGGCGGCCGTTTTGCTGCGGATATAGGCTATCAAAATAACTGTTGGGATGATTTTGCGGTAAGCAGGGCCGGCCAGGCCGGCCAGGAAGATGATTACCCCGGCCACTATGCCGAGCGGGCCGAGCAACTGTCCGGCCAGGCCGCCTATCAAGCTTTCGCCGGCGATGAGGCCTCCTTCGCGGGCCGCAGCCGCCGCGATCAGCCGGGCCGTGTTCCAGACCACCACATAGCCGAGGGTTGGCAAAAGCTCGCTGAAGGTACCCTCGACCAGAGCCCGGCTAAGGCGTTCCTTGTCGATCCCTTCGGCGGCGAAGAGATCGTGGACGGCCTGCTGTTCGGTCGTCGACATCTTGAGCCAGGACTGCTGCAATATTTCCGCAAGCAGCCGTTTCTCAAGGACGGTTTCGTCGTCCTCTTCCCGCCAGGCCAAGCCGAAACGGGCGGCGACGTCGCGGACGATTTCCAGGTAGTGGGCTGCTCCCCACATCCGCCGGCCGACATCGTTACTGCCGTTTTCCCTAATCCTGAGGACAAGCTCAGCAGGCGAAACCGCACGGGCCTCCCCGTAGTTATAGTTTACAAGAGCCTGCAGATCTTCCGGGCCGGCGATTTGCAAAAGCTTTTCCAGTTGCTCGCTGGACCGGGTAAGAAGGTCCTTCTCAGCCAAAACGATCACATCCTATGCAAAAATGAAGGGGGAATCCCATGGAGGCCGCCACGAGGATTTCGCTCATTGCCGTGCTGCTCATCATCCTTTTCTTCGCGGGCAGCGGCGCTTTTGCCGACATCTGGCAAATCGCCATGAGCGGGGATATGGACGAATTGTCCCGCTATGTTAAAAGCTATGGCAACTGGGCAATTATCTTCAGCGTTTTCCTCGGCATCCTGATTAACCTCTCCGGTATGCCGACCATACTCTACTCCGGTGCCAACGGTATCGTCTTCGGTTTCTGGACCGGCTTTGGCCTGTCGTGGGCGGCTGAGATTCTGGGTGCCGTTCTCGCCCTGGTAATCACCCGCGGCCTGGTCAGGGACCGGGCGGCCCGCTACATCGAACGCCACCCCGAACTCAGGACCATTTACGACTTCACCGGCCGGCGGGGCTTTTGGGCTTTGCTGGTCGCCCGCCTGGTGCCCTTCACTCCGTCGGGGTTGCTGAACATAGCCGCCGCCGTAAGCCGGATCACTTTCCGGGACTA
>JAEZLU010000326.1 GCA_023415075.1 Bacillota bacterium | reverse complement strand
ACCCGGCGGGCCAGTTCTTCATACGCCGGCGGGGCGAGGTCCTTTTCCCGCAGCATGATGGCATGGGGCCCGGCCTCGGCCAGCCGGCGGATGCGCTGGAGAAAATCGCCCCGGCAGAGCCGGTGGTTGGTCACACAGATGAGCATAGGCCCTACACTCTCACATAGTCGGTGTAAACCGGCTGCAGGCCCCGGCTGAGAATCATCCGGTGGATCTGGGCCACGCTGCGGGGATCGGCGATCTCGAACTGCTCGTCGCCCTTTTCATCGCCGCTCCGGCCGCCGACGCCGACGCTGACCCCGGCGGAGATTTTGGTGGCCGCCATGCCGATGACGTGGTCGCGGAAGCCGGCCCGCTCGCGGGTGGAAATGGTGATGCCGGCAAAGGGCATGAACAGGCGGTAAGCCAGCATGACCTGCAGCAGTTGCCGTTCATGGACGTCGTTGGCGCTGCTCATAGCGTTGTTGATGTAGGGCCGCAGGCGGGGTACCGAGAAGGAGATCTCGGCATGGGGGTATTTCTGCTGCAGGAAATAGGCGTGGAGGCCGACGGCGAAGACGTCCCGCCTGAAGTCGCCCAGCCCCAGCAGGGCCCCGAAGGCGACGCCCCGCATCCCGCCCCGCAAGGCCCGTTCCTGGGCATGGAAGCGGTAGGGGTAGATCCGTTTAGGTCCCCGCAGGTGCACCTGTTCGTATTTGTCGGGGTTGTAGGTCTCCTGATAGACACAGACGAAGTCGGTGCCGCATTCGTGCAGGTAGGCATATTCGTCGGTGTTCAGGGGATATATCTCGATGCCGACGGTCGAGAAGTAGCGGGCCGCCAGTTTGACGGCCTCGCCGATATATTCGACCCCGGACTGGCGACGGGATTCGCCGGTGAGCAGGAGAATCTCCCGCAGCCCGGTGGCCGCTATCGCCTTCAGTTCGGCCTCGATTTCCGCCGGCGACAGCTTGCCCCGCCTGATCTGGTTGCGGCAGTTGAAGCCGCAGTAAACGCAGTCATTTTCGCAGTAGTTGGCTATGTAAAGCGGCGTGAACAGCTGGACGGAGTTGCCGAAATGCCTGCGGGTCTCGGCGGTGGCCCTGGCGGCCATTTCCTCCAGGTAACCGGCGGCCGCCGGCGACAGGACCGCCCCGTAGTCTTCCACCGAAAGCCGCTCCTTGCCCAGCGCCCGCTTTACGTCCTCGCCCGTGTAGCGCCGATAGTCATACGCCGCCATCAGGCCGACGACCTTTTCCAGGAGGTCGGAGTCGATGGCTTCCATCCCGTCGCGGTACGCCAGATGATTTTCCCGGCCGGTCATGCTCATCACCCCTCCAGAAAGCCGGTTAGCGGGCTGGACGCCTCGGCCCGGCCGTCGAGCACGCGGCCCAGGCCGCCCAGGTAGGCCGCCCGGCCGGCCTCGACCGCCTGTTTGAAGGCCCGCGCCATTATGGCGATATCGCCGGCGGTGGCGATGGCCGTATTGCACATAACCGCGTCGACGCCCATCTCCATAGCCTCGCAGGCCTGCGACGGCCGGCCGATGCCGGCGTCGACGATGATCGGCAGGTCGATTTCCTCGACGAGAATGCGGATGAACTCTTTGGTGCACAGGCCCTTGTTGCTGCCGATCGGCGCCCCGAGGGGCATGACCGAGGCCGCCCCGGCGGCGGCCAGGGCCCGGGCCACGTTCAGGTCGGGATACATGTAAGGCATGACGATGAAGCCTTCTTTGGCGAGGATCTCAGTGGCCCTGACGGTTTCGTAGTTGTCCGGCAGCAGGTATTTGGAATCTTGGATGACTTCGAGCTTGATAAAGTCGCCACAGCCGATTTCCCTGGCCAGGCGGGCGATCCGCACGGCCTCGTCGGCGCTGCGGGCGCCGGAGGTGTTGGGCAGGAGGGTGATGCCTCTGGGGATGTACTCCAGGATGTTCTCCTGGCCGCCGGCATTGGCCCGGCGCAGGGCGAGGGTGATCATTTCCACGCCACCGTGCTCTATCACTTTCCGGGTCATTTCGAGAGAAAACTTGCCTGATCCCAATATCAGGCGGGACTGAAACTCATGGCCGCCGATAACCAGCCGATCGTTCATTTCGCTCACCTTCCTCATATGTCTTCCCGGCCCACTAACAGCCGCAAAATCATGTTGGCCTGATGGCCGGCGCAAATCTGCACCCTGGGCGCCATCAGCCCGGTGCCGATGGCGGCGCCGGTTTCCAGGTCGCCGCACACGTACAGCCGCGTCAGGGGGTGGGTCGTCCGGATCAGGTTGGAACTGGCAAACCCGGCCATCCCGGAGGCGGCGACAATTTTAACGGCCGGCAGCTTTTGAAGGGCCGTATTTATCAGCATGGCCTTGGCCTCCGGCTTGTCGAAGGCCTCACAGAGTATTTGACAGCCGGCGAACAGCTCGGCTACGTTTTCCGCTTCCACCCGCACCGTGCGGGTTTCGACCGTGATAAACGGGTTGATTTCCGCCAGCTGGCTTTGCAGCGCCAGCGTTTTCGGCAGCCCGAGGTGGCGGATGTAGTAGCTCTGCCGGTTGAGATTGCTGGGCTCGACGGTGTCGAAATCGACCAGCAGCAGCCGGCCGACGCCGATCCTGGCAAGCATGACGGCAATATTGGAGCCGAGGCCCCCCAGGCCGGCGATGGCCACCCGGCCCTGTTTGAGCTTCTTATGTACGGCCGGGGTGTGGCGGGCCATCATCATGCTCTCCAGTTCGTCCGGCCCGGGCATAGCGCCTTGGGGGATGAGCGTCAGGAGGTCATTTTCCGCCAGCGGGCAGTCGCGGTCGAGCTGGAAGCCGTTTAGAATGACGATGTCGCTGTCGCGGCCGAGGAGAGCCCTGGCCGCAAAAGCGGTGCTACAGGCGAGCGTCCGCAGCCTGCCGTTAACTTCCACCCGCATCCCTCAGCCACCGCCCACGAAGCGGACGATTTCGAGCGTATCACCATCCGCAAGCCTGATATTTTCGTACTCCGCCTTGGGAACGATCGCCCCGTTGCGCTCGACGGCGATCGTCCGGCAATCGTACTGCTGGGCTGTCAGGAACGCCGATAAAGTCTGCTCCTGCCCCAGCGGCACCTTCTGGCCGTTAACCTTCACCGTTTCACCCCCTCTGCCCACAAAAACAAAAAGCACAAAATGGCTGTTGGCACCCTTTCGGTGGTGCCCCCCATTTTGTGCTCATTTTTCAATTTTTTTCAGTATAGCACGTTCGCCGCGGCAAAGCAATAACCGAACGTGCGTTTATGCGGCGGAAAAGGGAACGGAGGAGATGGGACCGGCCCCTTGTATTCCTTTTACCGGTTAATGTAATAACTCAATTCTCTATCAAGCATTGCTTGATCCCTGAAAACTCCTACTTCGTTGAACTGCGGGGCAATGACCATCTTACCTGTCGTGTCCATAAACCCCCATTTGCCGCTCTTTTTTACCGCTAATAAACCGAATGACCCCCCCATAAGATCCGAAGAACTATTATACTCCGCCGGCACGACCAATTTCCCAGCGGTATCGATTACCCCCCATTTATCATTAATTCTTACCTTGGCGAAGCCGCAGAAGAACCCGAGTTTTTCTTCTAGCTCTTTCTTCTGGGGAAATCCTACTTCATCATAGCGGAACGCTATGGCCGTTTTCCCTTCCGTATTGATAAAACCCCATATTTCGCCTAGGCGAACCGCGGCCAAACCATCCTCGCCAACACTCGATGCTTCATCAAATTTTAGCGTAGTCAAAAATTTGCCCGTCCTATCGACAAATCCCCATTTCTCATCTTTTTTCACTTGGGCAAAACCGTTTCGGAAGGGCGACACCATGTCATATTGAGCCGGCACCACAAAAGCGCCGGTCTTGTCAACCGCTCCCCACTTACCTTTTACCTGCACAACAGTCAGTCCATTGCGGAATACTCCGGTAAAATCATTTTTTGTCGGTATAATTTCTTTTCCGGCGCCGTCAATATAGCCACGTTTTGTATTTTCCGGCAAAAGGTAATCGCTACGGATGTCCACCACCCCGGCAGAAGCCCCTAACAGTACCATCGAGGCGTCAAAAAGTGAAAATGACCTTCTTACAACTCTGGTTTCCGCCAATCCATTCTTAAAGGGAAACACATTGTCATATCCAGCGGCTATTAAAGTGCCACTCCGGTCAATATAACCCCAGTTTTTTTCAGTCTTTACCATGGCAAAGCCTTCCTGAAATCCGCCGTTGACTTCAGTAAACCTCTCTTGAATGACAATCTTGCCAGCTCTGTCGACAAACCCGTATTTTCCATCTCGTTTGACGGCAGCCAGTCCTTCACTGAATTTCAAAGCATTTTCAAATTGAAATGGTATTATTACTTTGCCGGCAACGTTTATATAACCCCATTTACCATCACTCTTTACGGGCGCCAGCCCTTCGGCAAACAAACCTGCATCCTTGTATCCGATCGGAATTAACAGCTTTTCCCTTACTTGATAGTAGCCCCATTTATTCTCGTTTTTAACAAGGGCTATATTTTCGCTTATACCCGCTACATTATCATACTCTATCGGGACGACGACTTTCCCCTGCGTATCGTAATATCCCCACTTACCCTTATACTTTACTTTTACAAAACCATCCTTGGAATCCCCGACCTCATCAAATTTGCTTGGAATAACCAGGTGGCCTATTTTGTTATAAAATCCCCAACCAGATTCCTTCTTTACGGCTATCAAGCCTTCTTGGAAAGCTCTGATTTCTTTACATTCAGCAGGGATTATAAATTGCCCTTGCAGATTAATAAAGCCCCAGTTTCCATTTAGCTTTACTGCCGCTAACACGATGTCTTGATCTATCCGTTTATCCGGGGTTGACTCTCCCGGTATCACAGGCTGCACAATTACCTGATCGGTTCCTCTGTTTTCCGCCAGTTCGGCTGCCCCAGCAGGGGACATCCCCAAGAAAAACACGCAGGTTATCATGCTCACCCATACAAAAATCTGAGTCCATCTTGTAACCTTCATTCTGACAGTTCACTCCTTGTTTATTGATTGACTTTAACGACACTAGCATTTTTGCCATGATGCTTCGACGGAAAAGCATCGCGAAGGAAAAAGCACCGGGCCATAAACAGCCCGGTGCTAATTCATTGCAATTCAACTTTTGAATCGGCAACCTGGCAGTCATCGACAGCTGTCCTTAGACCCAAGGCTTTGCGTCCTTACCTTTCGATAAGTTTGCCAATTATTATGTTTTCTGTACTGTATTGATTAGC
>JAEZLU010000311.1 GCA_023415075.1 Bacillota bacterium | reverse complement strand
AGCGGCAAACAGCTGCCGCTCATCCTGGTTTTCTTCGCCGACTTCGCCACCGTCATGGGTGTCGGCAACTTCATCGGTTACGCCGGCAAGGGCTACCAGATCGGCTTGAGCCAGTTCTGGATGCTTCTGGGCGAGCAGGGCAGCAAGGTGGTCTTTGCCCTGGTGCTGGCCGGCATGATCGGCCGCTACGCCTATAACACCATCAACGAATTTATGGAGAAAGAACTCTTTCATGATAAGTGGCTGCGGGCTATAGGCGGCCTCATCATGACCATCCCGATGATCTGCTGGACCGGCGCCCAAGCCATCGGCATCGGCTCGCTGTTGTCGGTGGTAATGGGCATCGACCCGGTCAGCGGTATCTGGGTAGCTTCGCTTACCGCCATACTGTACACCGTGATGGGCGGCATGTGGGCCATCGCCTGGACCGACCTCCTTCAAGGCATAATCCGTATCTTCGTGGGCTTCATTTTCTTCGCGGTCGTCTATATTGGCGTCGACGGCGTCGGCGGCATCAAAGCCGCCGTGACGGCGACCAAGCCCGAACTGTGGTCGATAAGCAGCATCGGCTTCTGGGCCGCTCTCGGCCTCTTCCTGACCCCGGTGGTCGGCCAGTTCACCTATCAGGCCTGGTGGCAGCGCTGCTTCTCGGCCAAGGACCATAAAGTGGCCAAAAACGGCTTTCTGTACACCGCCATATTTGCGGTGGCAATGTGCACGGCCAGCATCATGGTCGGCATGGCCGCCTATGCTCTCAATCCTAACCTGCCGCGGCCGGACATGGCTTTTCCCTGGCTCCTCAGCAACTGGCTCCACCCCTGGCTGGCCGCCATGCTGGTGGTCACCATCATCGGCGCCGACATGACCGTGTCGGCCGGCCTCTTGAACTCTGGCGTCACCCTGTTGCTGATGGACGTCATCCGGCCGCTGTTCAGGCCGGATGCCAGCGACGCCGAGCTTGTCAAAATGGCTCGCTGGATGACCCTTATCCTTGGCGTCGGCTCCGTGGGCGTGGCCTTCGCCTTTCCCACCGTGCTTTCGGCGGCCCTCTTTGGCTATACCGTCACCGGCGCCGGCCTCTTCCTGCCGCTGATGCTGGGCCTGTTCTGGAAAGACAAGGACGGCAACACCCGCGTCACTAAGAATGCCGCCTTGGCTTCGTTGATAATCGCCGGCGGCGTGGGCGCCTATATCCAGTATGATCCGGCCCTGCTTAAGCTGTTCGGCGGCGGCGTCGTGCCGGGCCTGTGCGTTTCCCTCGTCCTGACCGTCGTCGTCAGCCTGCTGGAGGGCAAGAGCAAGAAAACTAACGTGGCCGGCTGATAAGGCGGCCGCCCGGCCGGCGGTTTGGCTACGCCGGCCGGGTTATTCACGGTTGCCAAGGAGGTAATATTTATGAGAGTGTCGGAGCATCCGATATTGGGCCCCCTGCCGGACGGCGGGTGGGTAAACATTGAAGTGGACGGCGAAATAATCCCGGCTCGCGAAGGCGAGCCTATCGCTTCGGCCCTGATGGCCGCCGGCAGACTGAAGCTGCGCCACACCCGCAAAAGCGGCGAGCCCCGCGGCGTCTTCTGCGGCATCGGCCGCTGCACCGACTGCGTTATGACGGTCGATGGCCAGGCCAATGTCCGAACCTGCATCACGCCAGTAAAAGGCGGCATGAAAATATTCACCCAGGGCCAGACGGCCGGAGAGGGGGCGGCGCAGTGACGGCAGTAGAAGTACTGGTTATCGGTGCCGGCCCGGCCGGCCTGTCGGCGGCGGCTGAAGCGGCCCGCAGCGGGGCCCGGGTGCTAGTGGTCGATGAGAACAACCGGCCGGGCGGCCAGCTTTTCAAACAGATTCATAAGTTTTTCGGCTCACGCGATCACCGGGCCGGCGTGCGCGGCTACGATATCGGCACTTCGCTGCTGGCTGAAACCGCCCAACTGGGGGCCGAGATCGAGCTCGACACCGTTGTTTACGGTATCTACAGCGACCGCCGGGTCGGCCTGCTAAAGGCCGGACAGGAGCATCGGCTGCTCAGCCCCGCCAAGATTATCCTGGCCACCGGTGCCTCGGAAAATGCCCTGGCCTTTCCCGGTTGCACGCTGCCGGGAGTGATGAGCGCCGGTGCTGTCCAGACTATGGTCAATCTGCACCGGGTGCTGCCGGCGGAAAAAGTGCTGATGATCGGCAGCGGCAATGTCGGCCTTATCGTCAGTTACCAGATTCTCCAGGCCGGCGGCAAAGTTGCGGCCCTGCTGGAAGCTGCCCCTGTCATCGGCGGCTATGGTGTCCACGCCGCCAAAATATCCCGCCTTGGTGTGCCAATACTGACCAAGCATACTGTCAAAGAAGCCTACGGCCAGGACCGGGTTGAAGGGGTAACCGTCGTGGCCCTCGACGATAACTTCCAGCCGGTGGCCGGCAGCGAACGCGATATGAAAGTCGGCTGCGTAGCCGTTGCCGTAGGTCTTACGCCGCTGGCCGAACTGGCCCAGATGTCCGGCTGCCGCTTTACCTACATTCCGCGCCTCGGCGGCCAGGTGCCGGTCCATGACGAAAATATGGAAACAACCCTGCCTGGAATCTATGTGGCCGGCGACATCACCGGCGTTGAGGAAGCCAGCAGCGCCATGGAGGAGGGACGACTGGCCGGCATTGCCGCCGCCGAAGCCCTCGGCAAGATTTCAGCGGCCGAAGCGGCAACCCGCAAGGCCGCGGTCTGGTCCCGCCTGAACGCCCTGCGTACAGGCAAATTCGGTCAGGCCCGCCAAGCGGCCAAGAGTCAGCTCATGGCCGAAAGGAGGGCTGTCGGTGGAAACTAAACAAGCTACCCATGGCTACTTGTCCGACAAAGAAGTGGCCCCGTGCCTGCCGGCCGCCGAACGTATGGCCAAAGGCCCGGTGGCGGTCGTCGAATGCGCCCAGGACATTCCCTGCAACCCCTGTGAGAAGGCCTGCCCTTTTCAAGCCATCACCGTTGGGTTGCCGATAACCACCCTGCCGGCGTTGGACGCCGGCAAATGCAAGGGCTGCGGGGTCTGCATCGCCAAATGCCCCGGCCTGGCCATTTTCGTTGTCGATTGTTCCCGCCCCGGCAGCGAGGGCACCGTGCAAATGCCTTATGAATCCCATCCTTTGCCGCAAATCGGCGAGGCGGTGGCGGCCTGCGACCGTAAAGGCCAGCGAGTGGCCACCGGCACGGTGGAAAAAGTGCTGGTCGCCGCTGCCCAGGACCATACCGCCGTTATTACCGTCCGGGTGCCGAAAGATCTGGTAAATGTCGTACGCGCCATCCGTACGCTGGGGAGGGAAGACTGATGAAACCTGTGTATGTGTGCCGCTGCGAAGAAGTGACCGAGGAAGAAATCCGCCAGGCCATCGCCGAAGGCGCCGCCACCGTCACCGGTGTCAAACGCCGGACAGGCGCCTGCATGGGCCTGTGCCAGGGCCGGACCTGCCGTCGGCTGATCGTCAACATGATCGCTCGCGAAACTGGCAAGAATCCGGCGGAAATCGAAACAGCCACCGTGCGCCCGCCGGTGCGTCCGCTGACCATCGATGCGCTGCTTCGGTCGGCTGCTGAAGGTCCTGACCCGGCACCTGGGGAGGGACGGAAATGAGCCAGTCTTCATCGGCAGTTATAATTATCGGCGGCGGCGTAATCGGCACCTCGATAGCCTACTATCTGACAAAACAGGGGATCAAGCCAACCCTGCTGGAGGGCCGGGATATCTGCGCCGGCTCCTCCGGCGCCTGCGACAAGGCGATAAGCATGCAGTCGAAAAACCCCGGTCTCCATCTCGACCTGGCACTGGAAAGCGCCACCATGTTTACCGGGTTGGCGGATGAACTCGCCGCCGACATCGAATACCACAGCTGTGGCGGCATGATCGCCATTGAAAACGAGCGCCAGCTGGCCATTATGGAAAAATTCGTCGAGCGGCAAAAAAGCCATGGCCTGCCGGTGAACATCATCAGTATCGACGAAGCCCGCCGCCGCCAGCCGGCCCTGTCGCCGAACCTCGTGGCCTCGACCTACAGCCCGGCCGACGCTGAAGTCAGCCCCCT